>JAFAHB010000117.1 GCA_019237435.1 Vulcanimicrobiota bacterium | reverse complement strand
GACTTTCGCGTACGCGTACAGGGATATGGCGGTCCCAACGATCAGCAGGACGCCGAGCCAAAGAAAGTTGGTATCGAGGCTCGTCGAGAGAATCAGGAGCTTTCCGAGGAAGCCTGCGGTCGGTGGCAATCCAGCCAGAGCAAGGAGAAATATCGTCATGGCAGCCGCGAGCCACGGCCGGCGGCGACCCAAGCCGCGGTACGTGCCGAGGCGCGATCCTTCTTCGCCGTCTCCCGAGATCGCGGCCGCCACGGCAAAGGCCCCCAAGTTCATGAACGTGTACGCGGCGAGGTAGTAGATCGCGTACCGTAGACCGAGCGGCGACGTGCCCGCGATCGCCACGAGGATGTAGCCGATCTGCGCGACGCCCGAGTACCCGAGCAATCGCTTGAGGTCGTGTTGCGCGAGCATCCCGACGTTGCCGGCGATCATCGAGATTCCAGCCACGATCCAAACCGGCAGCAGCAGCTGCTCGGCCACGCCGGGCGGCAACGCGGCGTAGATAAATCGCGCGAAGACGGCAAGCGTTCCGGCTTTCGTTGCAACGCTCATAAACGCAGTTACCGGTAACGGCGCGCCTTGGAAAACGTCGGGCGTCCACGTGTGGAAGGGCACGAGGCTGAGTTTGAAGACGAGGCCGATGAGAAACATGCCGGCGCCGAGCCAAAAGAGCGGATTGGCGACGAGCGCGGGGTTGACGAGAGCGGCGAGCGCGACGCTCCCCGTTGCGCCGAAGAGCAGCGCGAACCCGAAGAGCAAGAAACCGGTGGCAGTCGAGCTGAGAATTAGATACTTCAGCGCCGATTCGCGCGCGGTTCGGCGATCGACCGCGCCGCAAAGCGCGTAAAGTCCCAACGAAAGCAGCTCGAGACCGAGGAAAATCATCATCAAGTTCGCGGCGCCCGCCATCAGCATCGCGCCGCACGCGCTCCACAGCATGATCGCAATCATGCCCGCAACGCGCTGCGGCGGTCCGATCACGCCGTAGAGAATTATCGAACCCGCCGCCGCGATTAGGATGATCTCTTGGAAGACCGTTGCAAAGCCGCCGACGATGAAGCCGCCGAAGAACGCGTCGTGCGCATGGCCGAACTGACGAGCCGCAACGATGCCCGCCGCAAGCGTTCCGAGCAACGCTATGGCGATCGACGCCGAGCGCTGTTGGTCAGATCCGACGAACAGATCCGCGATCAGCACGAGAAGTGCGGCGACGGCGACGATCGCGACGGGAAGAATCGCCGCCCAATCGGCGTTCGTAAACGGGATCGTCATGGGGGCAGCAGCAGCAATTGTCATGGGCGTAGCAACGGCGTCGGATAGACACCGATCGCGACGAGCGCCGCGAGCAGTGGTGCGACGGCGAGGCCTTCGAGCCACGTGAGATCGGCGCGCACCGGCACGTCGTCGATTTCCGGTCCGTTCATCAGATCCTGATAGAGCCGAATGAAGTATGCCGCTGCGAGCACGATCGCGACGAGCGCGACGACGATCGGCCAAGTATAGCCCGCCTGATAGACGCCGATCAGAATGACGAGCTCACCGACGAATCCGGCCAAACCCGGCAATCCCAGCGCGGCGAGCGCCGCTATGCAAAGCGCGCCCGCCAAACGCGGATTCTTCCAAGCCAACCCCCCCAGCCGCAGCAGCGAGCGCGTCTCCTCGCGTTCTTCCATGTAGCCGAGAACCATGAAGAGCGCGGCGGAGAAGAGACCGTGCGCGATGATATAGACGAGCGCGCCCCGTAGTGCGAGCGGGTTCGCCGATGCAATCGCGATGACGATCAGGCCAAGATGTGAGAGCGAGGAGTACGCGACGATTCGCTTTGCATCGGATTGCACCAGCGCGACGAGTGCGCCGTAGATGAGCGAAATCGCTCCGAGCAGCATCAGGGTGAAGGCGTACTCGTGCACGTAGAACGGCAACAGTCCAAGCCCGATCGCCAAGAAACCATACAGGCCGGTCTTGGACTGCACCGCCGAGACCACGGCGACCATCGGCGAGGGCAACCCGCTGTAGGTCGGCGGCATCCAGGTGTGCAGCGGCCATACCGGCGTCTTGACCAAGAAGGCAAACGCAAAGCCTGCATAGATCCACGGAGCCCACGCGCCGACCAGCTGCGCGCCGCTTCGTCCGATCACGTCGGTGGAACCGTAAACGACTCCGAACGCCGCCGTTGCGAGCAAGAGCGTCAGGCCGCCGGCAAAATTATAGATGAAGTAGCGCCAAGCCGTCGCGGGATGCTCGCCCCAGCCGAGCAGCGCGAAAAAAACCGGAAGCAGCATCAGATCCCAGAAAAGCGCAAACACGAGCAGATCGCGCGCCAGGAAGAGTCCCAGCATCGTGCCTTCGAGCGCGAGCAGCAGCGCGACGAAATCGCGCGCGCGCGGCACCCGCGTCGTCGCAATCGCGCACGCCGTGCACAACGCGAGCAGCAAACAAATCCAAAACGAAACCGGCGTTGCTCCGAAATGAAAGGCCGCGGTGAACGGCCGCGAGAGCCAGCGGACGCTCCATTGAGCGTCGCGCTCCGCCAGCAGCATACCGAACGTCGCAAGCGCGACCGCGGTGCCGCCGAGACGCGCCGAAAGCCGGCTCTCTCGCGGGAGTGCCAGGAGCAGCGCGCCTGCGACGAGCGGCAGAAAGATCGTAACCACTACGATTGCCACCTAGCGCAACGCCCCCGCCGCGAAAGCGTAGTAGACGATAAAGCAGGCGGCGCCGAACACGAGAATCAGCGCGTACGCGCGAACGAGGCCGGTTTGGAAGGAGCGCACGAGCGTTCCGAGCCAGTTTGCCCAGAAAGCCACGTCGCGCACCGCGCCGTCGACGACGTGCGGATCGAAGATGCTGCCGAAGAACGCGCCGAGACTCTGCGCCGGGCGTACGAAGAGCAGCGCGATTGCATCGTCCGCGTAATACTGATGGACTAGAATTGCCGGCATCCGCTGCGTCTCCGCTTCGAGCCGAGCCACGGCCTCGCGCT
>JAFAHB010000100.1 GCA_019237435.1 Vulcanimicrobiota bacterium | reverse complement strand
GCGCGCAACGGAACGCTCTATCTCATGATCGGCGGCGATCGCGACATCTTCGACCGCGTCAAGCCGATGTTGGAACAGATGAGCTCGTCGTTGATCTACGTCGGCGGCGCAGGCGAGGCTGCGAAGGTCAAAGCGCTGGTCAACATGGTGATGAACGTCAACACGGCCGGGCTCGCCGAAGGCCTCGGGCTGGGCGACGCGCTGGGCTTGGATCTCGACGTGCTGCGCGAAGTCTTCTCGCAAACCGGCGCAAACTCGCGCGTGCTCGAGACCGACGGCGCCGACATGCAGAATCGGGAGCACGACGTCTACTTTTCCGCCGCGCATGCCGCTAAGGATTCGGGCATAGCGCTCGCGCTCGCGCGCGAATCCGGGCTCACCCTTCCGCTCGCGCAGGCGACATTCGATCAGTACGAAAAAATGAAGGCGATTGGATTGGGCGAGCTCGACAAATCGGGAGTCTCGGAACTCACGTTCAAATCGCGTCACGGTAAGCTGGCAGCACATGCATAAGCGCGAGATCGCAACTGTTGCGTGCTACCTCTTGGTCGCGGGCTGCGGCTCCGCGGGCGTTCGGGGGCTGCCTCCTGCGCAGAGCATCGTGCAAGGCGCCGACCTGGCGCATGGATACAAAATACTGCATTCGTTCGGCGCTACCGGCGATGGTCTGCAGCCGGAAGCGAACCTCATTGTCGTGGGCGCCAATCTTTACGGCACGACCTACGCCGGCGGAAAATATGGGAGCGGCACGGTCTTCGAGATAACGCCGTCGGGCTCCGAGCGCGTACTGTACAGTTTTTCGAGCGGCGGTGGCGACGGCGCGTCGCCGCTCGGCGCCCTCACGACCTCGGGCGGCGTCTTTTACGGTACGACGGTCTACGGCGGAGCTCACGGAGCCGGCACGGTGTTTTCGTTGGGTGGCGGTAAAGAGCGCGTGATCTATAGTTTCGATACGACGCACGGCGCCGAGCCGGCCGCCGGCTTGATCGCGATCAAGCACGTGCTGTACGGAACGACGACAACCGGCGGCGCGAAATCCTTCGGCACTGTTTTTGCGGTGAGCGCATCGAGCAAGGAGCGCGTGCTGCACAGCTTTTCGGGCGGCAAGGACGGCTCGGATCCGCACGGGAGCCTGATTGATGTCAAAGGTGAGCTCTACGGCACGACGGTCGGCGGCGGCGCAAACAACGACGGCACCGTTTTCGGTATAACGGCTGCCGGGAAGGAACGGGTCGTTTACAGTTTCCGCAACCAGTACGATGGCGACTTTCCTGAGGCGTCGTTGGCGGATGTTGGCGGAAAGCTGTACGGTACCGCGTCGGTGGGCGGCAGAAACGGGAACGGCACGCTCTTTGAGGTTAGCACCTCCGGATCTGAACACACCATCTACGCATTCCAGGGCGCCTTGTACGGCGCCACGCCGGAGGACGCGCCGCTGTACTATAAAGGGACGTTCTACGGCACGACCGGCACCGGAGGCCATCAATACGGCACCGTCTTCGGCATCACGGCCGCGGGCAAGTTTGCCCTGCTGCATGCCTTCGGTAACGCCGGCGACGGGCAAACACCGTACGCCGGACTCGTCGAACTCAAGGGAAAGTTGTACGGCGCCACCGCCTATGGCGGCGCAAACGGCGGCGGCACCGTCTTTTCGATCTCTCCCTAACACTTAGGAGGAAACGACATGGCAGCGGAAACGAAGGAAAAGGTAGTTCCACTGGTTAGCTCGGGAACGGCGGGGCCGCTCGGCGCGGTCCATCTTCCGCGTCTGTGGCTCAAGCTTTCGCTTGCGGCGGTTGACGCGCTACCTGAAGGGTACGACGAATGCGGCACCGGCTTCGACGCGATGACGCTGAGCGCACTGGGTTTAGAGCGGCAGAAAACGATCGACTTCATCCGTCAGAAGAAGCCGACGTATATGGAGTTCGAAGAATGGGTTGTCGCGAACGGAAAAACCGATAAAGCGACAATCGAGCGTCACAATGCCGCGGTTCGCGGTTACAACCACAGCGACGAAACGGGCCACAAGATGCGCGGGGCATCGAAGATCAAAGACAGTTCGGTGAAGGATGCCGTCTCGCTCAATATGGTCGACGATCTCGACGAAATTCATCGGCAACTAATCCGAGTTTAATTTTCGGCGAAGCGCGCGTCATCTAAGCGCCGTCGTCTCGAGCGCGTCACTCCGAGCGGAGTCGAGGAGCGCGCGGGGCGAGGACGCGACACGCGTTTTTGTCTTTCTAATGGGGCTGTAACCCCGTCCTCATACCGTCCTCATATTGGCGAACGGAAGCAGGCGCATGCCTTGCGACAATTATCATAGGCCGCAATTGTGCGGTCGTTTGTCCCGTGAGGGAAGGTACAATGCGCAAAGTACTTCTCGCAGTTATCGTTCTGCTCTTTGCTGCCTTGCAAGCGGCGCGAGCGAACGCAAATCCGAACGCTGCGCCTGCCGATGAATACTTCGGCCCGTACCAGCAAAGCGTTCTGGAGATTCGCAATCGCCTGAACGACTTCGATCAACGCGACGTGGGCGCGATGTTGGATCCGTCGGTGCCTGCGTATCTCGATCATCTCCAACTTGCGATCCGCGATTGGCAACAAAAGTATCCGCGCGACCCGTGGTTAGCCGCGACGATCGCGCATCTCGTTCGCGAATACTGGCGTGCGGGCCAGGCGTCGAGCCAACGTGGAATGTCTGCGCTCGCCGACTTGCGTTCGAGCTATCCCGATGCAGCGGTCACACAAGAGACCGTTGCGTTAGTCTACGGCTCGAATACCGCGGTGGGCGGCGTGCCCCCCGGCAGTTCTGAGATCGCATCAACGCTACCGTCGTACGCAGTCGAACGCTACGACGAAGCACCCCCGGTAGAGCAAGCGCCGCCTGCCGAACAACCGTCGCCGTTCCAAGCGGAACCTCCCGACGAGGCTCCGCCGCCCGAACAGGCGCCGGTTGTTGAACAACCACCGCCTGCAGAGTACGGTCCTCCGCCGGCGGAAGAAGCGCCGCCGCCGGCCGAGGAGCAACCGCAACCGGTCGAACAGGCGCCCGTCGTTGAGGAACAAGGACCGGCGAGCGCTCCCGCGCCCGGCTACGACGCCGCTCGCGGATACGACGCGACGCGCGGTTACGACGCAGCGCGCGGCTATGACGCCGCACGCGGCTATAACGTCGCGCCAAGCTACGATGCTGCACGCGGTTACGACGCAGGTCGCGGTTACGACGCATCGCGTGGATACACACCAACGGCTAGCACCGGTGGAGGCCCGTCTGCCGACTCACCGACCGAATCTTCGTCCTCGCCACAGTAAGACCAAACGCGACGGCCCTCAAACAGAGAGCGCCAGGCAAAACGCCTGGCGCTCTCCTTCGTGTTATGATACGGCGATGACGGCAAAGAGCTCGTTCGTCGACCTGGCGATTCAAGAGTACATCATCGCCAATACCGTCCGCGAACATCCGCTGTTGCGCGAACTGCGCGAAGAAACGGCGCAGCTTCCCAACGCGCGCATGCAGATCGGCCCCGAGCAGGGCCAGCTGATGCAGCTGTTAGCGCGCGCAATCGGCGCGCGGCGCTACTTGGAGATCGGCGTCTTCACCGGCTATAGCTCGCTCGCGATGGCACTGGCGCTGCCCGCCGACGGCTACATCCTCGCGTGCGACGTTAGCGAAGAGTATACATCGATTGCGCGACGTTATTGGAAGGCCGCCGGCGTCGAGCAAAAGATCGATCTTCGCATCGGACCCGCGCTGGAAACGCTCGCGAAAGCCCGCGAAGAGCACGTGGAGCCGTTTGACATGGCGTTCATCGACGCAGATAAGAACAACGTCGGCAATTACTACGAAGCGTCGCTCGAGCTGCTGCGCCCGGGCGGATTCGTGCTCGTCGATAACGTGCTTTGGGGCGGCGCCGTGCTCGATCCATCCCCCGACGATGCGGATACGCGAGCGCTCGACGCAATCAATCGTAAAGCCGGCCGCGACGGACGCGTCGACGTCGCACTGCTGCCCGTCTGCGACGGCTTGTTGATCGCGCGAAAACGGCTCTAGGTCTTTGGGGGCCGATAATAATTGAAGCGCGACCAGGCGTCGTGCCAGGGCGTCGTCGGCGCCGCCGGCGTTTCCGGTGTCGCGATTTCCGACGAGCCGTTGACGTCGAAGCAGATGCGGCGGTGGGGGTAATCGACCGCCATCGCGTGGACCGACGGCAGATTCGTTTCGATGATACCGTTGTACCCGTCGGGGCGCTGCGGCTCGGTGCAAATCGGCATCGCGGTCGCGGCGGAGCCGGCCGCGTATCGTACTGAAGCCACGGAACCGCAGGCGAAGCCCTCGTGAACGGCGGCCGGCATCGTCTCATAGTTTGCGCTGGCGACGAGCGGACGTCGCAGCTCGCCGCGCACGCCGTCCCAGAGTGCGCCTCCTCCGGCCATGCCGGAGTCCAAAACGATGTGACTCAGCCATGTGTCGTTGATCTCGATCGTCGCAAGTGGAACGTGGGGCGTGAGATCGACGGCAATGCAGTGCAGGCGCGCGAGCTTGGACGGCGACGGAAAGAGCGTGACTTGCCGGCGGTCGCGATCGATCAGCGTTGGAAAATGCGTGAAGAAATCGTAACCGCAGAGTGCGCCATCATCGGGAACGTTGGGTGAGATCAGCGCTGAGACGTTGTGCAGCGCGTATCCGGCGACGCCGAAACGCGCGATTTCGGTCTCCCGGTCGACGTACGTTCGCCCGTCCGGCGCGACTTCAAAGGTTCCGGATCCCGTCGGGAGCCGCGCGCTCTCTGCCAACGACGGCGAGATGATCATCGCCGAAGTTCCGGTGTCGAGCACGCACGACGCGCGTTCTCCGTCGATCGTCACGGGGATCGTCGTGCGCGTCGCATTCGAACCGCTAGGGATGATCGCCGATGCGGAAGCCGATGCGGGATGCGTGACCGCGGCGAATGCGCCAATGGCTGCAACCAGCGACAGGCTAAGAACGATGGCGCGCGACGCGAGCTCTTTCATCCGCTTCGAGGGTAGGGTATCACAGGCCGGCGGGATTCGTCTGCGGCTCTCATCAAACTGTAAACTGAGGTCATTTGTAGTAGCGTGCGCATTACGTGCGTGGGAGGCGGTC
>JAFAHB010000170.1 GCA_019237435.1 Vulcanimicrobiota bacterium | reverse complement strand
GAATCGTATGCCATAGCCAGCCGTCATTAGTGGCAATCAGGAACTGGACCTCACCCGCATCGGAACTCGTTGCCGCAACAGCCGCGACAGGGCTTGGGATCCCGACGACGTTCTGGAAATCCCCAAGCGGTTGCCAGGTGTCGTCAGCGTGGTGGATGGTGTGCCAAAGGTGGCCGTCGGAAGTCGTAAAAGCGTATTGGGCCTCACCCGGCGTCGCGGTTGCTCCCGCGACGGCTGAGACAGGGCCTGGGATCGCGACCTTAGTCCCCACATCCAATAGTGGCTGCCAGCCATCCGGATAGCGGCGCGTCTGCAACAGATGGCCGTCACCTCTCGCAAACACGAACTGCACTGCGTTTGTCGAATCGAACGTAGCCGCTACGGCGGCAACGGCGCCAAAGATGGGTACCTGCGCGTTGACATCGCCAACTTGTTGCCAACTGCCGTCAGGGTTGCGGATCGTATGCCATGGGTGCCCCACAATCGGAAAGGGGTTGTCTGCAAGTCCGCCCGGTCCGAGCGGGTCAGGGAGGGGGTTACCAATCGGGAAAGCACCTTGGAGCAAGCCCGCAAAAGGGTCGAATGCGTCGGAGAGGCCGGTGAGATTTCCAAACACGTCGCGCAGGCACTTCGTACCACCGCCCGCGCCGGCTCGTACGATCCGTTCCATACTGAAACCGAGTTGGAAGCGAAGATAATTAATAAACAGCGTCACGCACCCAGTCGAAATGGCATCCTGATCCGTAGGATTATTGAAGTCCACGAAATTTGGCCGGCCGCTGTTTAACCAAGACGCGGCGGTTGCGAACGGGGGAAGCTCATCAGGGTACAATTCCGCAAGAGCGACGCGGGAGAGACCCTCGCCAATACTCTGACTGCAATCCCAGCAACCATTCTGCGCGCTCATGAAAACTTCGCTCGCTTCGGCCACAACAATAGCGTTGGCCAGCCGCCCGTCCGTGCCGTTAAAAGCGTCGATATTCAACCCGGTGGCGTTGCATCCAGGACCATGACTGCCGCCGCTCGACCCAGGTTTGATGTGCACTTGGAACGGCAGCGTGTATCCGGGGAAACCGCTGGTTGGTGGTTCAACCCCAAACCAGTTCGTCATGGCGAAGTAACCCGCTTCGCATTGGTCTAACACGTCGCTCGCCAGATTGAAACCGTTTGCTCCCAAGCTGTTATCGTAGTAAATCTGGAAGTGCTGCGTTGCCCCTTCCAACGTCTCATCTTCGGGTACTATTATTGCGGCGGTCGCGTCTGAGATTGGACCGCCTGTCCGTGTCAGAGCGCACATTGTCATAAGAAGTCTCCTATGATTGGGGCACTAATCGTACTGCGTCGACCGGCCGCTTGCAAGGTGCGCGCTTAGGCTCGACGCCGAACCGCTAATACCCCATCGCCGCGCCGGCGGGCGTGCGGGGGTCGGTGCCGCCTTCCAGCGCGCCGGTAGCCGGATCGACGACGATCGCTTGCGCCGATCCCCACGGCTGCTGCATGCGCAGCGTGTAGCCCAAAGTGCGCAGTTGCTGCATCGTAGCGGCGGTGAGCGCCTGCGGCTCGTATTCGAGCACGTCGGGACGCCACTGCATGTGCGTGCGGGCCGCATCGACGGCCGCTTGCGCGCTCATGCCATAGACCAGCGCGTTCAGCATCGTTTCCAGGACGATCGTGATGATGCGCGAGCCGCCGGGGCTGCCGGTGACCATGCGTAGCGCGCCGTTTTGCGTCACGATCGTCGGCGCCATCGAGGAGAGCGGCCGCTTTCCGGGCGCGATCGCATTGCGCTCGCCTTGCACAAGCCCGTACAGGTTCGGCACGCCCGGCTTTGAGGTGAAGTCGTCCATCTCGTCGTTGAGAAAGAAGCCGGTGTTGCCCGCGATCACACCGGCGCCGTACGAATCGTTGATCGTGTACGTGACCGCGACGGCGTTGCCCCAGCGATCGACGATCGAATAATGCGTCGTATCCACGCCCTCATTCGACGGCGCGCCGAGCCCGGGCGCGACGTCGGCCGACGGCGTAACGGGATTGGCTTCAATGCGTCTGCGGATTTCCGCAGCGTAAGCCGGCGACAGCAGCTGCGCGACGGGATTGCGCACGAAGTCGGGATCGCCGAGGTAGGCGTTGCGATCGGCGTATGCAAAGCGCTCGGCTTCGGTGATATAGTGGACGGCGCGCACGTCGTGCCGGCCCCACTGCGCCAGCGGATAGGGCGCGATGACGTTGAGGATCTCGCACAGCGTCGTGCCGCCCGAGCTCGGCGGTGGCGCCGAGATGATGTCGTAGCCGTGGAAGCGGCATTCCAGCGGGGCCCTTTCCTCGACGCGGTAGTCGCTGAAATCTTGCATCGTGAGGATTCCGCCGTGTGCGTTGCTCGCAGCGACGATCTCGTGCGCGATCGGTCCGCGATAGAAGGCGTCGC
Source organism: Vulcanimicrobiota bacterium (assembly GCA_019237435.1). Taxonomy (GTDB): domain Bacteria; phylum Vulcanimicrobiota; class Vulcanimicrobiia; order Vulcanimicrobiales; family Vulcanimicrobiaceae; genus Cybelea. Next base: position 333 of record JAFAHB010000170.1, on the reverse strand, counting down.
TGCCGTCGCGCGCGATCAGCGCGAGCGTCGCGGCGAGCTGCGGCTGCCGCCAGCGATCGCCGGGGCGAGGATATCCGCCGAACGCCGGCACGTCGGCCGCGGTGTAGACGAAACCGTCGCGCGCCAGCACAATCGCCGGCGCCATGAGTTGCGCCCGTGGCATCGTGCCGAACTCTTCGCGCGCGCGTTCCAAGCCCGCAACGGTTCCAGGCACCCCGATCGCGAGCCAGCCCTTCGTCGACGCGCCCGGGCGCACATTCCCGCGCGCATCGAGATACATCGTGCGCGTCGCGAGCCTTGGCGCCCGCTCGCGAAAGTCGATGAACCGCGCGC
>JAFAHB010000047.1 GCA_019237435.1 Vulcanimicrobiota bacterium | reverse complement strand
GATCGCGTTCGTTAACTCCCATCAGATCGTGACGATTCCCTCGTACATCGGCCCATTCCACATCGTCGAGGTACCAAAGGCTCTCGCCGCAACGTATCCGGGCGGATTCATGAATCCGCCGGCGATGCTTGGTACCGACCCGCAAGGCTTTTATTTCGTTCCGGATTTTAGTCCGAGCAATCAAAGTTTCTTCGTGCAGCAAGCTCGTCAGTCGGTCTTGCCTCTACTCGGGCACGAGGGAATTCCCGGGCATTTCATGCAGTTCACCTACGCTTATCACAACCCCGATTTCGTGCGACACGTGCAACAAGACGGCGTTTTTGCCGAGGGCTGGGCGTTTTACGGCGAGGAGATGCTGATGCGTGAGGGCCTCTACGAGGACGACTCCGGAGCGCGCAAACAGGTAATTCATTTAATGCGTCATCGGGCGACGCGCGTCGGCGTCGACGTGGGCTTGGCGACAGGCGCGATGACGCTGCCGCAAGCGATCGAATACTTTGAAAAGAACGCCGACATCGATTACGACACCGCGCGCGGCGAAGCAACGCGCTTTGCGATGGGACCGGGCCAGGCAATCGACTACCTAATCGGTAAGACGCAGATCGAGGGGCTGATGACGCTGGTCCAAAATGGCGAGGGGACGGCCTTCACCCAACGCCGTTTTCACGATCGGCTTCTCTCCTACGGTACCGTTCCGTACTCGACCATTCGTTATGAATGGCTCGGTGACATGAGCTGGCTGCGGCGCGGGCTTGCGCCCTTAGCGCCGCAGACGTTCTAAAGCTCATGCCACGCATTACCGGCGGGTCACTCGGGAGCCGCAAACTCCGCTCGCCAAAGGGTGGGACCGTACGCCCGACGCCGGGCCGCGTCAAGGAGTCGTTATTTTCGATCTTGATGCACCGGCTCGAAGGCGCGCGCGTGCTGGATCTGTTTGCCGGCACCGGAGCGATCGGGTTCGAAGCTGCATCTCGTGGCGCGGCGCGAGTCGTTTCGGTGGAAGGGCGGCGTGAGGTGGCGGGCGCTATCGAGGAAGCTGCAAAGAATCTCGGCGTTGACGACGTTCTCACGGTTTTTGCGGGTGCCGCCGAACGCGCGCTCTACCGTTTGGAGGGGCCGTTCGACATCGTCTACCTCGACCCGCCGTATGCCGACCCAGTGCCGTTGCAGCTATTCCGTCTGCTCCGCGAACGCGAACTGCTCGCCGCGGATGCCGTCGTCGTATACGAACACGCCGCGAAGCGGATTCTTCCCGAAATACCCGGATATCGTTCGACGCGCGAAGAAGTCTACGGCGATGTCGCTCTCGCTTTCCTGGCGCCGGAAGCTTGACGAACGGTAAGCTGATGCGCGTCACGCGCGCCGTTTATCCCGGATCGTTCGATCCGCCGACAAACGGGCATCTCGACGTCATCGAGCGCGCGGCGCGATGTTTCGGCGAGCTCGTGGTCGCGATCGTCGTGAATCCGCAGAAACGGGCGCCAATGTTTTCACTCGAGGAACGGGAGCAAATGCTCCAAGCCAGTGTTGCGTCGCTCGAGAACGTGCGCGTCGAACATTTCCGTGGCCTGCTTGCCGACTACGTGCGCGCCCTCGAGGCCGACGTCATTGTGAAAGGTTTGCGCGTCGTTTCCGATTTCGAGAGCGAGATGTCGGCGGCGTTGATGAATCGTGCGCTTTCCGACGTCGACACGCTGTTCCTGATGTCGGACCAGCGCTACTCGTTCGTCAGCTCGAGTCTCGTCAAGGAAGTCTTTTTTCTGGGAGGGGACGTGGCCGCGCTCGTCCCCGAACCGGTACTTCGCGTCATGGCGGAGAAACGCACTCACTTGCAACGGAGGTAGTAATGTCGGTCTATCGCGTCTTGGACAAGCTCGAAGCGTACGTGCACGAGGGAACGTGGCTTCCCGCCGGTTATCGTATCCTCTCCGAGGAGCGTTTGGTCGAACTCGTTGAGAAGATACGAGCGTCACTTCCGGAAGAGGTCGGTCGCGCGAAAGTAATCGCGAAAGACCACGAGCGCATGATGCGCGCCGCTCAAGAGAAGGCGCAGGCGATCGTCGACGAGGCGGCCAGCAAAAAGGATGAGCTGATCGACGAGAACGAGATCGTACAGCGCGCGCGCACGACAGCCGACGTCGTACTGCGGGAGGCCGAAGAGCGAGCACGGGTGATCCGTGACGGCGCCGAGGGTTACGCCGCAGATGTCTTGGCCGAGATGGAGAACCGCTTGGCCGCCGCGCTCGGAGCGGTGCGAAAGGGCCGGGAGGTTCTGAAGAAGCCTTCGGAAACCGCGGATCGGCCGCTTATCGATGCTGCTGCAAAAAGCAAGCGAGCGGCATTCGATCTCCGGGCTGCGACGGAGGAAACCGCGGAGCTCGAGTCCGTTTAGGCCTAGGCTTCGTCCGGCCGGGGAATAAGCGGGCATGAAGTATCTGATGATCATGCTCGCGCTCGCCGGCTCGGTTGCAGCCGCAGCGCGTGCCGACGAACCCGCCGGCCTTTCGGGGACCGTCGTGGATGTCAAGAGCGGTCAACCGATTTCGCACGCAACGCTCTACTACTATCGAGCCCCGTACCTGGAGCATGGGCCGAACCGGATCATGACGTTGCAGACAAACGCGCGCGGATTCTTCAGCGATGTCACGCTCGAGCCCGGGCGCTACGTCATCATGGCGCGCTTCCCTAACAAAGTTGAAGGCTGCGCCGTGGACGACGTGATCGGAGGCGAAGTGGCACGCGTAAAAATCGAAATGGGCCACGATACCATCATGTGCAGCGGTCCACGCGTTCACGCAGCGCTCGTCGACCCGAACGCCGGCGCCGACGTCTATAGGATTTAGACGGGCGGGGCCTGGACGTTGTGAGCGAAGGCTTCTAGGCGAGCTCGATCGATCGAGCGAACGCGCCCTCGGTCGAGCTCCAACGCGCCGGCATTCTTGAGGCGCAGCAGCGCGCGGGCCGCCATATCGCGAACGGTACCCGCGGCCGCGGCGATCTGAGCCTGCGAAAGATTCTCGACGCCCGGCAGCCCGCGCGCCATGCCGACCGACGTACGCGCGTAGCCGAGTAGAAACTTCGCAACCCGCTGCAAGACGTGAGCAAATGCGAGATCGGCAATCGTGTCGATCGAGCGGCGCCGCGCCTGCGATGAAGCGATCAGGAACCCAAGTGCGAGCTCGGCGTCGCCGCGTACCGCGTGCACGATCGCTTCGCTCGGCAACGTGACGATAACCGCGTCCGTGAGGGCCTCGGCGCGTGTGGTCGCACCGCCGCCGTCGAACGTTCCGCTTTCGTTGAGCGTGTCGTGCGTGAGGCGCTCGCCGATCGTATGCGTCTTGCCGTCGGGTGAAAGCAAAGTGTAAATGATCTTGCCGCTCTTGACGATGCCGAGATACGGCCAGACCTCGCCCTCGTCGAAAATCGTATCGCCCGCGCGATAGCTGCGTTCGCCCATCTGAGACGCAAGCTCTCGGATCGTGGCGGCTCGCGCCGACGTAAATGCAGCCACATGCGTCAGGAAGGTCTCGCCGTCGGCGTGCTCGTCGATGCGCTCCAGGCGAACCGTCCAGCGGTTGCCGCCGAGATTGCGGGCATCCCATGAGAAACGACCCGGGCGAAGCTGCGTCATTTCGTTACGGAGAGCGCGAGGGTCGGTCTCTTCGTTGATCTCGAGCGCCCCGCCGATTCCAAGCTTATCGAATGACTCGACGATATGCTCCGTTTTCGTCGCCGGCGTAAGCGACCGGGCGTCGAGCGTTACCGCGGCGGGACGATTGATCGGCATACCTGGCCGCTGTTAGGGACGGCGCGCGGCCGCGCCTGCCGGGACGCGCCAAGGCTCGTGCGGAATACTCAGGCGCCATATGAACGCTGCATTTAATGCTAATGAGATCGTCGTGCTCGCGGGCGCCCGTACGCCGTTCGGCAACCTGAGCGGAGCCCTCGCCGATCTTACCGCGACCGACCTCGCCGTAGCCGCTGCCGATGCGGCCCTTGCGCGTAGCGGCGTGCCGCGCGAAGCGATCGACGAAGTCGTCTTCGGCAACGTGATCCAAAGCAGCGCCGACGCAATTTACCTCGCTCGCCACGTCGGCTTGCGAACCGGAGTGCCTGTCGGCGTTCCTGCATTGACGGTCAACCGGCTCTGCGGCTCGGGACTCCAGGCGGTTCTTTCGGCGGCGCAATCGCTCGCGCTCGGGAGCACGACGTATGCGCTTGCGGGCGGAACCGAGAATATGAGCCAAGCGCCGCACGTGGTGCGCGGAGCCCGCAAAGGTTTCCACCTCGGGCAGAACGTCGCGTTTGAAGATTCACTGTGGACCGCGCTGATCGATTCGTACGGCAAGACGCCGATGGCGATTACCGCGGAGAATCTCGCCAAGAAGTACGCGGTGTCGCGCCAGGAGTGCGACGAGTTTGCACTGGCGAGTCAAGAGCGGGCGCTTGCGGCACAGAGCGACGGTTTTTTCGCGGAGGAAATCGTTCCGGTCGACGTCCCCGGACCGAAAGGCACGAAGGTGCGCGTCGACAAGGATGAAGGGCCGCGCCAAGGCCTCACGATGGAGAAGCTCGGTAAACTTCCGGCGCGGTTCGTCGAAAACGGTGTGGTGACGCCGGGCAATGCCAGCGGTATTACCGACGGCGCGGCGGCCTTGGTGCTGACGACTCGCAAGCGTGCCGAGGCGGACGGACTTTCTTGGCTTGGCTCCATCGTTTCGGCGAGCGTTGTCGGTGTCGATCCGACGATCATGGGAATCGGGCCGGCCTTCTCGATTCCGCAGGCGCTGCAGAGCGGCAACGTCTCCGCGAACGATCTTGCCGTGATGGAGATCAACGAGGCATTTGCGCCGCAAGTCATCGCCTGTCTGCGCGAAATGGGCACCAATGCTTCGGCAGGCCCCGCACAGGCCGCGAAGCTGAATCCGCACGGCGGCGCGATCGCGCTCGGGCATCCGTTGGGCGCTTCGGGGGCTCGGCTGGCATTGACGACCTTGCACGAGCTGCGCGAGCGCGGGGGCGGTTACGGCATTGCGTCGGCATGTATCGGGGGAGGGCAAGGCATCGCAACGCTCTTCCGCGTGGAATAGAATTTGGGACGCGATCGCCGTCTTTGCGATCGCTTTCGTGGTTTGGAAAACCTTCGTCGCGCCGCGCGGCTTTAGCGCGCCCGGAGCGCATCCCGCGCCACACGCCGTGTATTCTTTGATCGACGGCGGGACGTTTCGCGTCGCGGAGCAGCGCGGACACACCGTTTTCTTGGATTTTTATGCATCCTGGTGCGAGCCGTGCAAGATCGAGCTGCCGTTGGTGGAGCGATGGCGCCGCAGCCATCTGGGTGCGGTGGTCGTTTTCGTCGACGTCGCAGAGTCGCGTGCGGTGGCGTCGGAGTTCGCGCAGCGTTATTCGCTTGGCAACGTCGCGCTCGACCCGCAGGCGGCGGCGCAAGCGCTGTTCGGGGTGAAAGGCTTTCCGACAATCGTCGTCATCGATCCGACCGGCCACATTCGCGCGAAATGGGAGGGGCTCAATCCGGCCATCGGCTTAGCGATGACGAACGCCGAAAGAACGCTCTAGCTACTCCGCCCGCGGCTGATGACGAGATAGAGCGACCCGGTTCCGAGGTTGTCTTGCGCGATTGGAGCGCCCCCCTGCGGATATCTGTAGGTATAGATTATCGGCTCGATATCGATCAGAACGACGCGGCCGGCGAAGGCGAACGTTTGCGGGCCGCCAGGATTTGCGAATTCGCACTTCGTGAGTCGAGCGATCTTGTCGCCGGCGAGCTGGTAGATCAGTACGGTGCCGCGGTTTACGCGTCCGCCCTCGAGCGCAATCTCATCGCCCACGGGATGCATGTCGCCCGGGTCAGGTATTCCGTTGATTCGAAGGTTCTTAAATTGCGTCGCGCCGGCGGGTAGCTCGGCATAGGCAAAAGTCCGATCCCATCGCTTTCGGCCGTAACCGTCAACGAACAGATTTCCCGAAGCGTCGTACGAGAGAAAAAGAACTCCGGCCATTTCAGAAACCGAGTAGACGGATGGGCTTCCGGACGCGCCGCTGTAAATGGAAACGCTTGCGGAGCGGCGGCTTCGGGGCGTTCTCGCATTCGTAACGGCGAGGGCGCCGCTTTTCGGATCGATCGAACACGCCAGCGGTTCGTAGCCTGAGTCGTAGAGTGTCGCAATCGGCTTCGAGCCGCCGTGCCGGTATTCGAGGATCTGCGCCTTCGCGGAATCGACGATCCAGACGTTCTGCTTTGCGTCCACGCACTCACCGCCAAGGCCGGCAAATCCGGTCAGCTGGCCAACGAGCGTCATGGATGGATATGAATAGAGGTTTACTGCGTGAGGAATCACCACGTACAGCAGGTCGCCGGATCGGGTGGCTGTTGCTGAGTCACGGTAGCTCTGTTGTGCGGCCGGCGGTGCGATCCGGGGCTGCAATTCGGCGCAACCGCCGCACATCGCTGCGGCGACACAGATGCCTAGCAAGCGCGACATCGGCTAGACGGCCCTAAGGGCTTCTCTCAGTCATCAAACTCGCCCGAGTCGTTCTGCGCCTGAGCGTTCCAATACGAGGCCGGGCGGCTTCCTTGAATCGGCACGAACTTGATCGGTGTCTGACCGTAGTTAAACATATCGCTCAGATCGTCGGCTCGAGCATCGGTAGTATTCATGGACGGAAGATTGAAGACTTCTTCGGTGTAGTGCAAGACGCTCCCAAAATTTTCGTGCTGGGCGTGCGAGACGTAACCCGCGCGAGCATACGGGGAGATTACGATTAACGGGACGCGAAAGCTCAGCTCGTAGCTATTGTAGATCGGGGGGACGACGTGATCGTACCAACCACCCCAATCGTCCCATGTGATGAAGATGGCCGTCGAGCCCCAAAAGGTCGACTCGCCGATGGCGTTGACGACGGACGCGACCCATGCCGGGCCGGTTCCGTCGGTGTCGCCTGCGTGATCGGATGCGGCAAGCGTCGGAGTCACGAACGTCACCGCTGACAGATAACCATTCTGGACGTCGGTAATGACCTGCGCCGGGTTAGTTATCACGTCCTTGCGGTACTCGGGCGTGTTGCTCCAAATTGGTTTCAAAGCGTTAACGGCCTTCCAAATCCCCGAGCCCCCGCCGGATTGATAGTAGTGCCACGACAACGACGCGTTATCGAGCAGCGTGAAGATTGACGTGCGCACGAAGCAAGAGTCGACCTTCTTGTGTTCGTGGCCGTTGGGCCCGATAACGGGAACCAGCGAGTTGGTCGTGCAACCGCCGTTCATTCCTTTGTGACCGCCGGGGTTCTCAGACGCCTTATATTTCGAGCCGTCCATAATGGTTGACGTTCCGCTGACGGCATATTGATGCGCGGGAAACGACGGCCCCTGGTTGGATTGAAATGCGTCGTCCGCGAGCGCGTAGCTCGACGCCATCGTCCAGTACTGCTGAATGTCCGCCCGTCTTACGTACGAGTACGGAGCGTTGGGCGGGCATTTGGCTCGGGTGCAGCTTTCGCCGTCCCAGCCCTCGAGGCTTCCATTGTCGTAGCCTGATTCGAATGCGCCGTGCGTGTGGCCCAAGTCCCAACGAATCGCGAGTTTTGTCGGCTTCAGGACGATGATCTTGCCGCCGAAGCCAAGTCCGTACGACTGCGTATTTGCGTTTGGGAATCCTTGAAAGAGATTATCGAGGGTGCGATTCTCTTGAATGATGACGACGACGTGCTGGATCGGCGTCGTCGAGGGCGATGACCGGACGGCCGGCTGCGGCCCTGCTCCGGTGCCACCGCTTCCGCTGGTGCACGCGGCAAGAGAAGAAGCCAAGAGCAGGGCGCCGGTGCTCCTGATTGTCAGTGGGGATCGCATCGTGGCGTCACCGTCCCTTCCAAATAGGTTTACGCTTTTCGAGGAATGCGCCGGTGCCTTCTTTGATATCTTCGGTATCCACCAATACGCCGAACTCGAGCGCTTCGAGCTCGAGCGCGTCGGCGATCGAAAGATGCTCGCCGTTGTTGATGGCGCGCTTGCAGGCCGCGATCGCAAGGGGTGCCTTTGAGGCGATGACGTTTGCGATGCGCTTCGCCTCGGTCATCAATTCGGCGAATCGAACGATCCGCTGCACGAGGCCGATGCGCAGCGCTTCGGTCGCGTCGATGATTTCGCCGGTTAGACAAAGATACATCGCCATGCCTTTGCCGACTCGGCGCGTCATGCGGGCGGTACCGCCGTAGCCGGGAATCAAACCGAGATTCACCTCGGGTTGTCCAAACTTTGCGTTTTCGCTTGCAATGATGATGTCGCCGGCCATGGCAATTTCGCAACCTCCGCCCAAGGCGAACCCGTTCACGGCCATGATGACGGGCTTGCTCAGACGCTCGATTTGTCGAGTTAGGGCCTGACCGCTGCGTGACTGCGCGACGCCGGAGTGCGCCGCAGCCAGCGCATTGAGCTCCGAAATGTCGGCACCGGCCGCGAAGGCCTTCTCACCGGCGCCCGTGATGACGACGGCGCGCACGCTTTCGTTGCGTGCCATCTCGTCGAGGGCCTCAGAGACTTCGCTGAGTAGCTGCGTTCGTAACGCATTGAGCACGTTCGGCCGATTGAACGTGATTACGCCGACGCGCTCATCGATGGTGACTACGATATCTTCAAACGCCATAGCAAGAAACCTTATGGTTTGATAAAGCCTGCAGGTTCCTTCGTTGCGTTGCGCGCAACGGTCCTTTGTCCTATACTAAAGAGCGAATTTTGGAGGTGGCGATGGCGGTGCGGACGGCGTATCACGAGGCTCTCGAGGCGACGCGGCTCGACGTCGTGCGGCTCGGCGCGCTCGTGGGCGACGCGATTCGGGTCTCCGTCGATGCGCTCGATAATCGCGATGCATCGGCGGGCGCGCGCGTTCTCGCCGGCGACGACGTCGTCGACGACCTGCGCCGCCGAATCGACGCGCACTGCATCGAGTTAATTTGGCGCCAGCAGCCGGTTGCCGGCGAGTTGCGCGAGATCGCCGCGATGCTCGAAATCGCAACAGACCTCGAACGCGTCGGCGATTATGCGGTAGATATTTCGAAGAACGCCATCAAGCTTTCGGATCAGCCCATGCGGCCCCAGCGAGTCGAAATCGACCGTATCGCAGC
>JAFAHB010000091.1 GCA_019237435.1 Vulcanimicrobiota bacterium | reverse complement strand
TCGCGGCAGCGATTCCGTCGTGCCGATCGAGGACGCTCGCTGCACCGGAGACTCGTTTACGACCGAAACCGCATTCAAGCCGGCGGAGAACGTCGTCGCGCGCGGTGCGGACATGCGTCGCGGCGAGAACGTGCTGAGCGCGCGTCGCCGGATTCGCGCGCCCGACGTCGGCGTGCTCGCGACTCTGGGCATTACCGCCGTCGAGGTCTTTGCGCAACCGGTCGTTGCCGTTTTTTCGAGCGGCGACGAACTCGTCGATCCCGGCGCCCGTCCTCGCGTCGGCCAAGTCCGCGATTCGAATCGATACGCCGTCGCGGCGTCGCTTCAGGCTATGGGCGCGATTCCACGTCACTTTCCTACCTTGTGCGATGAAGCGGCCGAGTTCGAATCGTCGCTGCGCGCGGCGCTGAAGGAATGCGATGCCGTCGTCGTTACCGGCGGGTCCTCGGTGGGAGAGCGAGATCGGTTGCCGCGAGCGGTCGAAGCCATCGCGACACCCGGGATCATCGTGCACGGATTGCGCGTCAAACCGGGGAAGCCCACGCTGTTTGGGGCCGACGGCGGCAAGCCTATTGTAGGGCTGCCCGGGAATCCGACGTCTGCCCTCATGATGCTGCAAGCGGTTGCGGCGCCGATCATAAGCGCGCTGTGCGGCGCGTCGCTTACGGTGCCGACGCTGGAGGCGAAGCTCTCGCAGCCGGCGCGCAGCCGCGCCGGCTGGACGTGGTACGTGCCGGTGCGGCTGCGCGACGACGGAGGCGCTCGATTCGCCGAGCCGCTCCCGCTGGGCTCGTTTTCGGTGAGCCTGCCGGCGCGCGCGGACGGATACATCGTCATGGGCGAGCGCGACGAAGAGCTTCCCGCCGGCACATCGGTGACCGTCACGCGTTTCTTGTGAGTGCCGGATGATCCCAACGCCCGCCGTCGAAGCGATTCCCGCGACGACACCGTTTATCGGTCCCGAACAACTGATGCGCGAAACGCATCAACACGATCTCGTTCGTCTCGGCGCGAACGAGAGCGCCTTTGGGCCGTCGCCAAAAGCAGTCGCCGCCATGTCGCGCGAGCTTCCACGGCTTTGCTGGTATGGCGATCCTGAATCGCTCGACCTTCGCGACGCGCTTGCGGGGAAGCACCGCTGCGACCCGGCCCAAATCGTGGTCGGTTCGGGCATCGACGATCTGATGGGGCTTGCAGTGCGCGCCTTCGTCGCGGCCGGTGGAACGGCGATCGCAACGACCGGAACGTATCCGACTTTCGCCTACCACGTTACGGGATATAGCGGCAGGCTCGTTACGGTGCCGTATCGCGACGACGGCACGCCGGATTGCGGCGCGCTGCTCGCGGCGGCGCATCGTTTCGCGCCCGCCGTCCTGTACCTTGCGAATCCGGATAATCCGAGCGGCCGCTTCATCGCGCGCAGCGAGATGTCGAGCTTCTATGAAGAGCTCCCGCGCGACACCCTGCTCCTGCTCGACGAAGCGTACGCCGATTTCGTCGACGAAGCCGAGCTACTCGCGCCCGCGTTTGAGGACCGTCTCATCCGTCTGCGAACGTTCTCTAAAGCCTTCGGCATGGCCGGCGCCCGGATCGGCTACGCGCTTACGACGCAGCGCAACGTGCAGACCTTTCAAAAGATCCGCCTGCACTATGGAATCAACCGCAACGCCCAGATCGGGGCGTTGGCTTCGCTGCAGGACGACGCGTTTCGAAAACACGTCGTTGACGAAACCGCACGCGCGCGAGAAGAGTATTACCGCCTCGCCGCTGCGCTGCGATGCGGCTGCATCGAGTCCCGAACGAACTTCGTCTGCATCGACTTGGGTTCGGCGCAGCGCGCAACGGGCGTGATGGACGAGTTGCTCCGGCGCGGTGTTTGGATCCGAAAGCCCGGCGCGCCGCCGCTCGATTCCTACGTTAGAGTAAGCGTAGGAACGCAAGACATGCGAGCAATCTTCGAGCGCGAGCTCCGCGCCGTTTTGGATGCCGTTTCCGCATAAGGCGCAGCGTTGAAGTACGTTTTCGTCTCCGACGTCCATGCAAATATCGAGTCTCTGCAAACGGCGCTCGCGCGGCTCGACGCCGAGGATGCGCTGGTATCGCTCGGCGACGTCGTGGGCTACGGTCCGAACCCCAATGAATGCGTGGCGCTGCTGCGCGAGCGCTGCCGGCACGCGATTTTGGGGAACCACGATCTCGCCGCGGTGGAGAACTTTGGAGTCGAACATTTCAACCCCGCCGCGCGCGCGGCGATCGAATGGACGCAGGGAAGGCTCGATGAGACGAGCCGGTCGTGGCTCGATGCGCTCCCCTACGAGCTGCGTCTGCCCGATTTCCTCTTGGTACACGGCGCGCCGGTCGACTATTTCGAATACATTCTCGATAAGGCGACGGCCGCTAGCGCCTTCGAACGGACCGACGCCCGCGTCGTCTTCGTCGGTCATACGCACATCGCCGAATACTGGTCTCGGGATGCCGAGGGAACGATCGGGCACAAACACATGCAGCAGGGCGGTGAGCTCAAACTCGAGGAGGGGAAGCGCTATATCATCGACGTGGGCAGCGTCGGCCAACCGCGCGATCTGAATCCGCTCGCATGCGTCGTAGAATACGAGCCCGACTCGCGGGTCGTTCGCTGGATTCGGTACCAGTATCCGATTGAGGAAGTTCAGCGGAAAATGCGGCAAGCCGGTTTACCGGCGTACTTGATCGACCGTTTGAGTGTGGGACGATGAGCGGCGTTCCGTTTGACGACGGCAACTGCTTCGCGTGCGGCCCCACCAATCCGATCGGTATGCATCTGCACTTCGACCGCGCGACGGAAGGCGACGGCGTGCTCGCGCGAGCCACGCTCGCGGCGGAGTATCAAGGTTGGCGCGGAATCGCCCACGGCGGCATCGTGATGGCGTTGCTCGACGAAGCGATGGCTCACGCCGCGGGTTTTGCAGGGCATCGCGGCGTTACCGCAACGGTCAGCGTTCGCTTTCGCAAACCGGTGCCGCTCGAAGTTCCCATCGAGATTCGCGGTCGAGTAACGTGGCAGCGTCGAAACGTACTCGGTGTCGAAGGGCAGGTCCTCGACGCCGGCGGTGTCGTGCTGGCGCGTGCGGAGGGCAGCTTCGTTTCGCGGGGTACGCTCGACGCTGCCGCGGATCGGCGCAACCCGTCGTTTTCGCAAGCGGTTGGCGATGAGTAACGCGCCGGCCATCGACAACCGTCGCGCCCGCCACGAATATCATATTCTCGAATCGGTCGAGGCCGGCTTGGCCCTGACGGGAACCGAGGTAAAGGCCATCCGGGCGGGCGGTGCAAGTCTTACCGAAGCGTATGCGCGCTTCCGCGATGGTGAAGCGTGGTTGCTCGGCATGCACGTACCTCCGTACCGTCAGGGAAGCTTTTCGAACGCGGAACCGACCCGCCCGCGCAAGCTGCTGTTGCATAAAGCCGAGATTCTACGGCTGCAAAGCCGCGTCACCGAAAAAGGGCTGACCGTCGTTCCGTTGCGGCTGTACTTTACGCGTGGAATCGCCAAAGTTCAGTTGGGACTCGCTCGGGGCAAGAAACTCTGGGACAAACGCGCCGCAGCAGCTAAGCGCGACGTCGAACGTGAAATCGCGGCGCACGCGCGCCGGTAAGGGGCTGCATCGATGAGAGGAGCGCGTCCCGAGCGCGACGTTGAGGTCGCGCTCGAGCGCGGCGGTACCATTGCGCACGGGGAGCACGTGCTCGTCTCTTGCAGCGGCGGACCGGATTCGGTGGCGCTGGCCGCAGCGTTGGGTGCAATCGCGCCGCGAATGGCCTTGACGGTTCGCGCCGCATTCGTCAATCACGGAACGCGCTCTTCGGCGTGGCAGGACGAATGCGTTGCCATGCAGATCGCGGCACAGGTCGACATGCAGCTCGACATCCTGGCTCTACCCGGAGGCAGGCGCGGCGAGGCGCAACTTCGCACAGCGCGCTACGACGCCTTGATCGGCGTCGCGGCGCGCCACGGCTGCAGCGTGATCGCGACCGCGCATCACGCCGAAGACCAAAGCGAAACGGTACTACTGGCGCTGCTGCGCGGGACGGGCGCCGCCGGGCTGCGCGGCATGCAAGAACGGCGCAGCGCCGCGCCGGGCATCGATCTCGCGCGTCCGTTGCTGGGCATTGCGTCGGAGCGGCTGCGCGCATACTGTCACGCTCGAGCATTACCGTACGCCGTGGATCCCTCGAACGCTCAAACGAATCTTCGGCGAAACGCCGTGCGCGAAGCGCTGGCGGCGCTGCGTCCGCTTTTTCCCGGACTCGACGCGGCGGTTGCTCGCGCCGCTGCGATCGCGAGCGACGAGCGCGACGACTCCGCGCGCGCGCAACTTCGGCGCTCCGTCCGCGAACAGCTCGACCGGGAAGCCGAACTGAGGGACATCGACTTTCTTCACGTGGAGGCTGCCGTTCGCGCACTCGAACGTGGCCGTACGGGCACGTTTCATATGAAGCCTGGGATCGCGCTGAGAATCCAACGCGGGACCGTCACCGGTATAACGCGAGAGTAGGTTCATTCAGCGACCTGGGAGAGGCGCTCGGACGCTCGGCAGCTAAGCTAGCGCCATTGCAACGTCCTTCCTATAGGTTGCGGTTTGAAGCGTAAGGAAGTACCTGGAATCGAGAGGGTAAGTACGGTCTAACAACACGGTGAGCAAACATCTACGGTCCATCGTCCTCATTATTCTGGCGGTCGTTGCCGTCTTCATCATCGTCGAGCGATTCGTTCAGCCAAGCGAAGGTGAGACGCGGCTCGATTATGGCGCCTTTTATCAAAAGCTCGAGGCCGGCCAAGTCCAGTCGTTCCACGCGACCGGGCTCAACGCGATCGGCGATCTGTCCAACGGCACGAAGTACTCGGTGGCCGTTCCCAACGTCGATCAGACATTCGTTGACGA
>JAFAHB010000042.1 GCA_019237435.1 Vulcanimicrobiota bacterium | reverse complement strand
TCGTCAACGGCGCCGATGCAGGCGACGATCGGAGACGCCGGTATCGCGCGGCCGTCGGCAGTTTCGTTATAAAGACTGACGTTACCGGAAACGAACGGCAGGTCCAGCTCGGCGGCAGCGCGCGCCAGACCGTCAACGGCGCTAACGAAGGCGCCGTACTGATCGGGCTTGCGCGGATTGCCGAAGTTCAAACAATCGGTAAGCGCGATCGGGCGTGCGCCGACCGCGACGACGCGACGCATCGCTTCGACGACCGCGTGTTGCGCCGCATACGATGGATCGATGCGGCCGTAGCGTGGATTTCCCGCGACGGAGAGCGCCACGCCGAGCCGCGAACCGGCGATGGGCGCGAGTACGCCGGCGTCTGCCGCGCCTCGCGGCAAGATCGTGGAACCGCGCACGACCGCATCGTAACGCCGATACAGCGGCTCGCGCGACGCAACGTCGGGATGCGCCAAGACGCGCGCGAAGAGCTGCTCGACTTCAACCGCCGGCAACTCCGCCCGTGACGACGAGCGGTGGACCACTTCGGTATAGGGCAGCTCGTCGCGAATGGAGCCGGTGAGAAAGTCGCTCTCGACGTCCATCACCACGTCGCCGCGGTACCGAAGCACGTAGCGTCGCTCCGCGGTGACTCGCCCGATCACCGTTGCCCGCGCGTTGTGCGCGATTTCCGGTAACGAAAACTCGTCGTTGTAAATTCGCACGACCTCGGATGCGATTTCCGGCGGCAAGATCCACAGCAGGCGCTCTTGCGTTTCACCAACCGCGATCACTTCCGGCCGCATGCCTTCGACCGCGACGTTGACCGCATCGAGGTTGATGGCGGCGCCGTAACCGCCGCTTGCCGTTATCTCCGCGGAGCACCCCATGATGCCGCCGGCGCCAAGATCTTTGAATGCCGCGCTAATTTTTCGCTCGCGCAGCAACGCAAAGACACGGTAGCTCGCGCGCATCAGCACGTTCTTGAGAAACGGATCGGGCACTTGAACGGCGCCTTTGTTGACTTCGACCTCGCCGGCATCCAACGTCAGCGACGAGAAGGAAGCGCCGCCGAATCCGCTGGGATCGGTCGCCTTGCCGACGAGCACGATCGACCAATCTTCTGCCGCCTTCGGCGCGTGGGAATGGATCAGGTCGGCCTCTTTGACGATGCCGAGCGCGACGACGTTCACCAGGCAATTCTCGTCGAAACCTTCATCGAAATAGACGTCGCCGGCGAGGTTCGGAACGCCGATCGCGTTGCCGTAGGCGCCGATGCCGTCAACCGCGCCCTGCGCGACGTGCCGTGCATGCTCGCTACGGCCAAAGCGCAAGGGATCCGCGACGGCTATCACCTCGGCGCCCATGCACAGGACGTCGCGCACGATACCGCCGGTGCCGGTGGCCGCACCTTCGAACGGCACGACCTGCGAGGGGTGATTGTGCGACTCGTGTGCGACGACGACTGCAAACCGTTCACCTTCGTGCGCGCCGAGGTGCACGGCGCCGGCGTCTTCACCGGGTCCAAGAACGACGCTCCCGCCGCTGGTCGGCAGCCGGCTTAGGTGATGGCGGCTCGACTTATAACTGCAGTGCTCGCTCCACTGCGCATCGAACGCATGAAGCTCGACGATCGACGGCTCGCGGCCAAGATGCTGCGCGATTCGCTGCAGCTCGTCCTCGCGGAGCGCGACGTTGGCTCGGGAGGTTCCACTAACCAACTGCCGCGCCTTGCGGGACCGCAACGGGTTGTTGCAGCGAGGCGTCGGCGTGCAGTACGCTCGAGCGCGCGTTGGCCTGCATCAGCAACGTTCGCCCGTACAGGACGGTGTCTTCAAGCCCCAAGAGTTTTGCGCACTCCGTCGCCAGCTGCGCTGCAGCGACGCTTCCGTCGAGCACCGGCGCCGACGACGTTGCTTCGAGCATCGAGCGCAGTAAGTCGCCGTCGCCGACGGCGATCAGAATCAAGCGCGCGAAACTGGCTTCGAGCTGTTGCGCGAGCTGCACGACATATCCCGGCGTAGCCGAGGGGCTTGCGACGTGCCGAACGGTCGGAAGGCCAAGCTGACTCAACGCCTTGACTGCTTCGTTTGCGCGTTCGATCTGCGCCGCCGAATCGGCAATCACCGCGGCCATTCCCGGCCGCATTACGGGAAAGGTGCCGACCAGCTCTGCGACACGCTCGTACGCTTGCTTCACCCGGCCGAGTGCGGAATCGTCTACGCTTTGAAGGTTGCGGTAGATCTGCTTGTCCAGCATGAGCTCTTCGCGACCCTGCGGCCAGATGCGCCACGAGTCGTTGTCAATCACGTCGGCAATAACGAGCTGGCCTTGATTCTCGCCGCCGGCCAGCCGGCCGAACTCGATCTTCAGATCGACGAGCAACACGTCACGCCGCCGCCAGGCGTGGGAGAGAATGTCGAACGTCAAGCGTGCCAGCTCGGTCATCACCCCGACTTCTTGCGGCGACGCGAGATTGCGCGCTACGATTTCGTCCGGCGTGATCAGCGGGTCGTGCGCGGCGTCATCCTTAAAAAAGAATTCGATCACTCGGGGAACGAGCAGCGTACCGCGTTGCAAACTCGGATTTCGCTTGATGAACGACCCGGCAGCGACCCCGCGCGTCACGACCTCGAGCGGGATCATGTTGCATCGGCGAACGACCATTTCGTTGTTATCGTCGTCTTCGCCACCGCTGAGATAATGCGTGGGCAAACCGCAGAGGTTGAGCAAGCGGAAAACGCGCGCCGTCGTCTGTGCGGCCAGCCTGCCTTTGCCGGCGATTTCATGTCGCCGGGCTCCATCGCCCGCGGAAATATTGTCCATCTGGGCGACGACGAGCTGATGCGGCTGTCCCGGATTCTCGTAGAGCGCTTTCGTCTTGCCGCGCGCGATCTCGATGCCCTTATTCACGTCGTTCCTTTAAAGTCGCAGTTCTGTTTGGCGTGGAAACGGTTGCAAGCCGTCGATTCGGTCGGCGAGGAGCCGAGCGCGTTGCGGCGCCGTGCCCACGTGCCTACCCGGATCGAGCAAGCGGCGAATCTCCGCAGGCTCGATACGTGAAGTCAGCTCGCGTTCCTCGGTGAGAAGGCGCGAAAGCGGGTTGTCCTCGCCACGTCCGACGGTCGCCCACGACTCCATCGACGCACTACGCAGTATTTCGTGGAGACGCTGGCGGTCTCCGCCGGCGCGCACCGCCTCCAGCATGACGTTCTGCGTTCCGGCAAAAGGCGCGTAGATGCGCAAATTTGCCGCAATACGACGTTCGTCGACCCGCAGTCCCTCGATCACCGTGCGCGCAAGCGTGACGATCTCGTCGGCGCAGAGCAATCCCTCGGCAAGCACGACGCGGCGGTTCGCGCTATCGTCAAGCGTGCGCTCGAGAAGGTTCGTCGCGGCGTTCTGCCAGGTCACGTCGGCGTAGGCCGGAAGCAAACGCGCGAGCGAGCAAATTCGTTCGCTCAAGATCGGGTTCTGCTTAAACGGCATTGCGGAGCTTCCGACTTGCTGCTCGCCGAAAGGCTCGGCGATTTCACCAAAACCGGGACTGGCCAATACGCGTACGTCCGCGGCAAACTTTGAAAGCGAAGCGCCGAGCCCGGCCAGCGCCGCCATCAGCAAATAGTCGAGCTTGCGCGGATAGGTCTGCGTGCTGATCTCGCGTGCCAGAAGTCCGAAGCGCTCCAGCACGTACGCTTCGATCTCGCCGGAGCGGCCGGTATGGTCCAAGAGTCGTTCGTATGAGGCGGCCGTGCCGACCGCGCCGCGCAAACCCTTCGT
>JAFAHB010000006.1 GCA_019237435.1 Vulcanimicrobiota bacterium | reverse complement strand
CGACCATGCGCTTCGCGCTCTTGATGTTGTGCGCCAGCGCGCGATCGACGAGCTTCTTCATCACGAACGGCTTGAAGAGCTCGAGCGCCATCTCTTTGGGCAGCCCGCATTGATGCAGTTTGAGCGTCGGACCAACCACGATCACGGAGCGCCCCGAATAGTCGACGCGCTTGCCGAGCAAGTTCTGCCGAAACCGGCCCTGCTTGCCTTTGAGAATATCGGAAAGCGATTTGAGCGGACGATTGTTGGGTCCCGTCACCGGGCGCCCGCGGCGGCCGTTGTCGATGAGCGCGTCGACCGCTTCCTGCAGCATGCGCTTTTCGTTCTTGATGATGATCTCGGGCGCGTTGAGCTCCAACAACCGTTTCAAACGGTTGTTTCGATTGATGACGCGCCGGTACAGATCGTTGAGATCCGATGTCGCGAAGCGGCCGCCGTCGAGCTGCACCATCGGCCGAAGCTCGGGCGCGATCACCGGCACCGCCGCAAGCACCATCCACTCCGGGCGATTGCCGCTGGTAAGAAATGCTTCGATGACCTCGAGCCGCTTGATCGCCTTGAGGCGCTTCTGGCCGCTGGTCTCCTTGAACTCCTTGCGAAGATCTTCTTGCAGTTTGCGCAGGTTCAGGTCGCGTAGGAGCTCGCGAATCGCTTCCGCGCCCATGCCCGCTTTAAAGCGGTTACCGAACTTCTCGCGCGCTTCGCGATACTTTTGTTCCGAGAGCACCTCGCGCTTGACCAGCGTCGTGTCGCCCGGGTCGATGACCACGTAAGCGGCAAAATAGATGACCTTCTCGAGCTGTCGCGGAGACATATCGAGCAGAATGCCGATGCGGCTGGGCACGCCCTTGAGGTACCAGATATGGCTGACGGGCGTCGCGAGCTCGATGTGGCCCATACGCTCGCGCCGGACCTTCGCGCGCGTGATCTCGACCCCGCAGCGATCGCAGATCATGCCCTTGAAGCGAATACGCTTGTACTTGCCGCAGTGGCATTCCCAGTCTTTGGTCGGCCCGAAGATCTTTTCACAGAACAAACCGTCACGCTCGGGTTTGAGCGTGCGATAGTTGATTGTTTCAGGCTTCTTGACTTCCCCGAACGACCAAGCGCGAATTTGCTCGGGCGACGCGAGCCCGATGCGCATGGCGTCGAAGTTGTTGACGTCGATGAGATTCAAGAGTCGGATTCCCCTAAAATGCCCGTGACTTTCGTGTCACCCTGAGCTTGTCGAAGGGTGACCGCCGCCGCCGCTTACGCAGGGAGTTCGCGTCTCACGTCGTCACGTAAGGGCTCCCACCGTCGCCGCTGGCGCGGGCACAGAAGCGGAGTATACCATAGCCCCCCAGCTCTGTCACTCTGATCAGGGCGAGCAATTGGTAGCCTGCTCATCCGGCAATGTCCCCGGCGCGAGCCCTCAACTGTGTGTGCAGGCTGTGCGGATGTACGTTCCGGCAGACCCGGTCCGCTCGTATCATTGGTCTATGAACGCACGGGCTTATTCCCCCGTGCGAGAAAGTGACCTCAGAATGAGCGACGAGAAGAAAATCAAAGACGAGGAACTCGACAAGGTTAGCGGCGGGTTGAATCCGCAGCCTCTTCCGCCAGAACGAGCGAATCCGCGCGAGGAGTTGAACCCGCAGCCTCTACCGCCTCGTCAGGACATTTAAGCGCCCTCGGAGCGCCAGGGGTCGATCAGGCTCACGACGGCTTCGCGATGTTGCGAAGCCGTCGCCGCTCGAAGCGCCGCCGCAGCCGAGGGGCCGCCTGCGGTTCCTCACAACGGCGGTGGGTACGAAATTTGGCATGAGAATAGGAATCATCGGCTCCGACGACCGCGCGATGGCTATCGGGCGCCTGCTGCGCGACGGCGGCCACCAAGTCACCTTCGGCGATCCCGGCGCCAAAGATCGCGCGCAGCGCGCGGCTATGACGGTAGGCACCCGCGCCCAGACGCCCTACGATCAGGCGATGTGCTCGGATCTCGTTCTGTTCGCGATTCCCCGCGAGGAAGTTGACCGCGCGGTTGTCGCACTCGGCTCCAGCGCCGACGCCATCATCGTCGATGCGGTTGCCGGCGAGCGCGGAAACGGCCGCTTCAGCGGCGCCGAAATGCTGGCGCGCAAGCTGAACTCCAATAGCGTTGTGCGAGCGCTGATCAACATGCCTCAGTCGGGCGCGAACGTGCCGATTTGCGGAGACGACCCGAACGCGAAAGTATTGGTCGAGCAGGCGTTGCGCGCCAGCGGGTGCTTGACGACCGATCGCGGGCCGCTCGCGAACTCGATCGAGCTCGAGTCGCCCGCGATCGCCGCCTAACGCTTCGAGTCCGCCCTTCGGGCTAAGAGCGCTTCTTCGGCGGGGGAACCTTCTCGCCGGAGCGGCGCGCTTCGCTCAAGCCGATTGCGATTGCTTGTTTGCGGCTCTTCACCTTTTTTCCCGAGCGGCCCGACTTTAGCTTTCCGCGCTTCATCTCGTGCATCGCGCGCTCGACTTTTTTACCGGATTTCCGGCTGTACTTCCGCCCGGATTTCTTTCGCCCCGAACTCTTTCGGCCGGTCGAGCCCTTCCGGCGGGACGTGCTCTTCTTGCGCGTCGACGTCTTCTTGCGCGAAGATGTCTTGCCACGAGGCATCGATTCTTACTCCTTTCTCTGCCCCGTCAGACTCGCAAGCCGCGCCCGGTGAGCAGATTGACGACAATCAGAATCACCGCAATGAGCAGAATAAGGTGAATCAGGCCGCCACCGAAATGTAAGATGAACCCCAGCAGCCAGAGCACGAACAGTACGACGATAATCGTCCAAAGTATGCCAGCCACACTAACCTCCTGAGCGAACGGAATTGTTCATATTGCCAGCAATCTTCCCCAATTCGCGGCTTCGTCAATCCTCAAAGCCGAAATAGCTCCTGCATAACTGGTAGCACTCGCACGCGAACGATCCCAGACACTTGCGGTCCTTGATTTTCACTCGCCCGCGCGTATTCTCCAAACAACCGGCGTCGCGCAGGGAAGTCATCACGGTGGTTACCGTCGGGCGTTGGGCGCCAAGCATCATACTCAAGCGCTCTTGCGTCATCGGAAACTCCAGCCGTCCGCTCCGATCGACGGTCATGAGCAGCCAGCGCGCGCAGCGCTGCTCGACGCGATGCAACCTATTGCAGGCAATGAGCTGAGCGAGCATCGCGGCATAGCCGCCGACATAGCCGAGCAGCGACCGCAACAGGTCGTCGCGCTCTTTTACCCCGCGTCGAAGCGCGCCCGCCGAGAGCGAGAGCGCGGTGCCGGGTACCTGACAGATGTGCCTCCCCGTCGCGGGTCCGCCTCCCAGAATTGATTCCACGCCGGAGACTCCCTCGCAGCCCACCATCCCAATCTCCGCCGCCGAGCCTTCTTGCATGAGCTGAACGATGGAAATTACCGCCGATTGCGGGAAGTAGACTCGATCGATTGGAGCACCGGCCTCGTAGAGCACCTGCGAATCTTCCAACCGCACCGCCTGGAGCGTACGGCCAAGAGCCTCGCGCGTTTCCTGAGAAAGTTTCGACAGGACGTGGTTCGGACGTTCTATGCGCAGTGCTCCCCAAATGCAGCAGACGGCTCGTTATTATGAGCGCGAGCGTCGCGTCAATTACCGACGATAAGGGAGCAATCCTGTACCCTGATCGGAAACGTTTGGGTTGACTGTGAAACGACTGACCGAGCGCGAGCCTTCGTCTTCTGCCGCCGAGCGGATGCTGCATCCCATTCGACTCATCATGGGGCGGATGACCGACGTGATTTGGCAAGCGGACGCCGCCGGCAACATCCTCAGCGTGACGCCGTGCCGGCCGGCGGCCCCCACCGGCGAGGGGAAGCTCGATGACGCCGAAGTTCAGCGCGCAGAGCATCTCTGGAGCAGGTGCGTTCGCTGCGTCGAGCGGCTGAGCACCGTCTATCACATTCGTCGCGCCGGCTCGCCGCCGCAAACGTTCCAAATCGAGGCGACCGCAGTGCTCGATGCTCGCGACAAAGTCCTTTACTGGGCTGGAAGCGCCCTAGAGATCGGGCACTACGCCGACGCCGGCAGCCTCTTCATATCCGAGGCGACGGCGCTGCTGTCGTCGTCACTCAATCGCGCCACGATCGTTAATCGCCTGACCGAAGCGTCCGTCGATCACTTCTCTGACGTCTGCGCGATCCATGTCTTCGACGATGACGGCGCGATGCGTTGCGAGAGTTTTGTCGATCGCCGCGGCGCTCCCACCGCCGGCTCCGAAGGGCTTCACGAGACCATCGACGAGGTGGTTCGCACGCGCAAGCCGGTGCTGTTGCATTCGCAGGGGCTGCCCATGAGCGCCCGTTCGATGATCGTAGTACCGTTGTTGGTCGGCTCCTCTTGCGTCGGCACCCTAAGTTTCCTCGAATCGCAACGTTACTCGGGCTTCGGCGCTCGGGACGCCGATGTGGCGATGATCGTTGGGCGACAGCTCGCGATGGCTCTGGAGAACATCAAAACGTTCGAGCGCGAGCAGCAGATCACCGAGCGCTTCCGCTTCATGGCGCGGGTGACGGACTGTCTTTTTACCACGCTCGATCGAACGAAGATGCTCGAGCACGTGCTCGAAGCGCTCTGTGACGGCTTCGCCGATTACGCGGTCGCGGCAGCGCTCGTCAACGAACGCCTCACGACGCTCGTGGCGGCGCGAACGAAGGCGCGACTCCGCGAACCGGCCGAGCATGAGATCAAGATTGCATTGCAAGCCCGCCGGCCGATTTTTGCAGGTGCGCTTGCCGACGTCGGCAGCGCGAGCCGCCTGCGAGCCGGCCCGCTCTTCGAAAACCATCATCCACGATCGTGGATGATGGTTCCGCTCTTTCTCGGCGACACCGTCTACGGCGCGCTCATCTGCTGCTCCAACTCTCGCACGTACGACGCCGGCGAACTCGAGCTTTGTGAAGAAATCGGGCGTCGCGTGTCGCTAGCACTCGAGCACGTCGAGAGTTTTGCGCGGGAGCGCCGGCTGATCGAAACGCTTCAACAAGCGACGCTTCCAACGCGCCTCGCGACCGTCAAAGACGCGTCGCTTAGCGCCATCTACCGCCCCGCCGCTATTGAAGTACAAGTCGGCGGCGACTGGTACGACGCGTACGACCTCGACGAACATCGCGTTTTGCTCACGGTCGGAGATGTGACCGGGCACGGCCTCGAAGCCTCGATCGTGATGGGCAAGCTGCGTCATGCGATCAACGTGGTGGCGATGTACGAAAGCGATCCGGTACAGATTCTCGACGCCGCCGAACGCGTCTTGTTGCGACGCTATCCTGGTTCGGTCGCCACGGCGTTCGTCGCAATCTTCGACGCACGCACGCGAACGCTCACATACGCAAACGCCGGCCATCCGTATCCAATCCTGCGGATCAGCGACGGATCGCTCAAAGAACTCGAGGCCGACGGCCTGCCGATAGGACTTCGCTTCGCGGCCCCGTCGTCGGCCGCTCGCACGCAACGGCTGAACGACGCAACGCTGCTGGCTCTTTACACCGATGGATTGATTGAGGCAACGCGAGATCCGCTCGCGGGCGAGCGCCGGCTCCGACACGCACTCTGCACCGAAGCCCTTTTCTACGTCAAGAATCCAGCGGAGTTTATCGAGCAGTTCTGCCTGCGAGACCAAGCGCCGGATGACGTAGCGATCTTGGTGCTGAACTT
>JAFAHB010000004.1 GCA_019237435.1 Vulcanimicrobiota bacterium | reverse complement strand
TTATCGGCAGCGAACTTACTTTTGAAGACGGCGCGCGCATCGCGCTGCTGGTCGAAAACGAGGAAGGCTACGCGAATCTCTGCGAGCTCATCTCTCGCGCTCAGATGCGCGGCAGTAAGGGCGATGCGCGCCTGCGGCTCGACGATTTCGAAGGTCGCAGCCTAGGATTGATCGCGCTGGCGTCCTTCGAAACTCAGGATGACCCGCAGTCGCGGGCGCTGCGTTATAAGGCGATCTTCGGCGATCGTTGCTATATCGAGCTACAACAGCATCTCATGCCGAGCGAAACGCGACGCAACATGCAGTTAGTGCGGCTCGCTCGCGACTGCGGCCTGCCGTACGTTGCAACCAATGCGGTCGTTTACGCACGCAAAGACGACGCGCTGGTTGCCGACGTGCTCGCTTGCGTGCGCGATGGCACGACGCTGCAGGCCGCCCGGGCGGCCAACGCGCTGCGGCCTAACGCCGAATTTCATCTCAAATCGCCGGCCGCGATGCGCCGGCTCTTCGCGCAATATCCCGAAGCGATCGCCGCAAGCGTCGCCATCGCGCGGCGCTGCCGCTTTAGGCTGGAACGCTGGACCGGACAGTTCCCGCTCTTCCCCGTACCCGAAGGCAGCTCACCGCAGCGCCATCTTCGCAAACTCGTGTATGAAGGCGCCGCCACGCGTTATCCCATGCCGCTGGAGACCAAGGTTGAACGCCAGCTCGAATACGAGCTGGGGCTCATTGCCAAGATGGATCTCGCTGGTTATTTCCTGATCGTTTGGGATATCGTCCGCGCGGCCGGCGAGCTCGGCGTTCTATGCCAAGGGCGCGGTTCGGCGGCAAACTCGGCGGTCTGCTATGCGCTTGGAATAACCGCAGTGGATCCCATCGCAATGAACTTGCTCTTCGAGCGTTTCATGTCCGAAGAGCGCCGCGAAATTCCGGACATCGACATCGATTTCGCCCATCAGGATCGGGAGAAAGTGATTCAGTACGTTTACGATCGTTACGGTCGCGCCAACGCGGCAATGGTGGCCGAGGTGATAACGTATCGCACGCGCTCGGCAATTCGCGACGTCGGCAAAGCACTCGGCTTGACGCTCGAGCAGGTCGATGCGATCGCGCACGAATTCGATGCGCGCGAGAAACTTCCGGAAGACGCGGGTCCCGAAATGCTCTTCACGCTGTGCCGCCGCATTGCAAACTTTCCCCGGCATTTGGGGATTCATTCGGGCGGTATGCTCGTCACGCGCGACCCGCTCGTGCGAGTCGCACCGGTCGAATGGGCGACGATGCGCGACCGCACCGTCGTGCAGTGGGACAAGGACGATCTCCAAGAGCTCGGTTTGATCAAGATCGATCTGCTCGGCTTGGGTATGCTGTCGCTCTTGCGCGAAACGTTCGCGATCTATCGGCGCTGTGTCGCGCGCGGCGACCCATGGCTTCCACCGGATGTGGCGCGGGATCTCGCTCTGCATAGAATTCCCGCGGACGATAAAAAGAGTTACGCGATGATGCAACGCGCCGATACCATCGGCGTATTCCAGATCGAGTCGCGCGCGCAGCAGTCGATGCTGCCGCGCTTGAAGCCGAGCTGCTTTTACGACATCGTCATGCAGGTTGCAATCATCCGCCCGGGACCGATTCAAGGGCAGATGGTGCACCCGTTCCTTCGCCGCCGTGCGCGGCTCGAGCCCGTCACCTACCCGCATCCAAAGCTCAAACCGGTGCTGGAACGGACGTTGGGCGTGCCGCTCTTTCAAGAGCAAGGCATGCGCTTAGCGATCGAGGCAGCGGGATTTTCGCCGGGCGAAGCCGATCAGCTGCGTCGCGCGATGGGACATAAGCGCTCCCGCGAGCGCATGGAGGCGATGCATGCCAAGCTGGTCGACGGCATGATTGCCAACGGCATCGAGCGCGAGGCCGCCGAGCAGCTTTTCCATATGCTCGAGGGTTTCGCCGATTACGGTTTCCCTGAGTCGCACGCGGCCAGCTTCGCGCTTTTGGCTTACGCGTCGGCTTTTTTGAAGTGCCATCTTCCGGCGGTCTTCGCCGCGGCGATTCTCAACGTGCAGCCGATGGGTTTTTACTCGACCGAAGTGCTCGTCAACGATGCGCGTCGACACGGCGTAACGATCAAGCCGATTGAAGTCAACGCAAGCGAGTATTGGTCGCACGTCGAAAGCGACGGCGCGCTGCGCTTAGGGTTTCATCTCGTGCGCTCGCTCGGCGAAGCGCAACAAAAGCGTTTGGAGCTCGCGATCGCGCAGGGGCCGTTCGAAAACGTGCTCGACTTCGCTAAAGCTACGCAGCTCGCGCGCGAGACGCTCGAAAATCTTGCGATCGCCGGCGCGTTCGCTCCATGGTATGCGTCGCGCCGCGAAGCGATGTGGGCGCTGCGCGGCCTCGACGAACGTGAGGCGCGTGGGGAGCTGGGCGCGCTGATGGACGTCGACGAGCCTAACGTCGAGTTTGAAACGCCCTCGCCCAAGAAGCTCGTCGCCTTCGACCTCTGGTCGACCGGCGTCACGCCTCGCGGCCAAGTCATGGAGCATTTTCGCTCGTTTTTGGAATCGCAGAACGTCGTTCCGGCCGCCATGC
>JAFAHB010000308.1 GCA_019237435.1 Vulcanimicrobiota bacterium | reverse complement strand
TACGCAAGGGACGGCGAGCGACACGATCGTCGTTCCGTTCAACGACCTCGTGGCGCTGAAAGAAGCGTTTGAAGCGCACCCGGATTCGATCGCCGCAGCGATCGTCGAGCCGTACCCCGGGAACATGGGGCTGGTTCTGCCGCGCCCCGGTTATCTCGAACGGCTGCGCGAAATCTGCACGCAATACGGCGCGCTGCTCATTTTCGACGAGGTGATGACCGGATTTCGCGTCGCGCGCGGCGGCGCGCAAGCGCGCGAAGGCGTCGTGCCGGACCTCACGACCTTGGGCAAGGTCATCGGCGGCGGTCTTCCGACCGCGGCGTTCGGCGGCCGTGCCGACGTGATGTCGCATCTCGTTCCGGAAGGGCGCGTCTATCAAGCCGGAACGCTCTCGGGCAATCCGCTCGCGATGGCCGCAGGCCTCGCGGTGCTCGGGATCGTCGCCGCCGACGCGACGCTCTACGATCGTCTGGAAGCGGCATCGCGGCAGTTGATCGATGGTTTGGAAGAGGTCATGCGCCGTCACGGCGTGCCGCATTACTGCACGCGCGCCGGTGCCATGTGCTGCGTCTTCTTTTCCGACGAGCCCGTCATCGACATGGAAAGCGCTCGAAAGTCCGATCGCGCGCTCTTCGCGAAGTACTTCGCCGCCATGCTCGATCGCGGAGTGTACCTGCCGCCCTCGCCCTTCGAGGCGAACTTCCTTTCGGCTGCTCATTCCGCCGCCGAGATCGGCCGCACCATCGCTGCGGCCGATGCCTCGCTGGCTGCACTGCTCGCAACGGCATGATCGAGCCGAAGATCGGTGCTGCTCGAATCGAGGCGGCCGAGCCGCTGGTCGAGGTTTCGATACCGCGGCTTTATGCCTACCATCGCGCGTTGCGCGCCGCGCAAGGCGCCGGTAAGCGCACGATCACCTCGCACGGGCTTGCGGCGATGCTCGGCCATACAATCGCCAGCACGCAGATCCGCAAAGATCTTTCGGCGCTGCGGCCGCTCGGCCGCCGCGGTCACGGCTATGCGATCGATCCGCTAGTCGATCAACTCGCCTGGGTTTTAGGATTGGAGCATGACTGGCGCATCGCGATCGTCGGATTCGGCTACCTCGGCCGCGCCTTCGCCGGATTCATCACGGCGCGCGAACGGCGTTTCAACGTCACGGCGATCTTCGATCGCGCGCCCAGCGTCGTCGGCCAGCGCTGGCAGGGGATCGTCGTTCGCGACGTCGCCGAGATGGAGCGAACGCTTGCCGACGCGGGGTGCAACATCGCGGTGATTGCCGTGCCCGCCGAAGCCGCGCAGGAGTGCGCGCAGCGCGTCGCCGACCTCGGAATCCGCGCAATTCTGAACTTCGCCCCGATGCCGCTCGATTTGCGCGGAGCCGTCATCGTACGTAACATCGACCTGGCCGGCGAGATGGCGATTTTGACGCATCGCTTGAGCCTCGAGGCTCTCTAGCAATGCCGATCACGTGCATCGGGCTTTCGCATCACACCGCGCCCGTCGAGGTGCGCGAGCGTCATGCGTTCCCGGCTTCCCGCATGGCCGAGGCACTCGTTGCGTTGCGCGATTACGAAGCGGTGCGCGAAGCGGCGATGCTGCAAACCTGCGGGCGCTTGGAAATCTATGCCGAGCTCGACGATTACGAGCGAGGCGTCGCGCAAGTCAAATCGTTCCTCGCAAACTTCCGTCATGGCACGACGGGTTACGACATCGAGTCATATCTCTACACCCGCCTCGGTCACGAGGCGGTCGAGCATCTCTTCCGCGTGTGCACCGGGCTCGACTCGATGCTGATAGGCGAAGCCGAAATCCTTGGACAAGTGAAGGACGCGTACGTTGCGGCGAGCCGCGCAAAGTCGCTCGGCCGAACGCTGCATCACCTCTTTCGCGAGGCGCTTGCCGCCGGTAAGACGGCACGCGCCCAGACGCGCATCGGCGGCGAATCGGTTTCGATGGCGACCGCCGCCGTCGAAGCAGCGCGCGCGCGTCTTGGAACCCTCGAAGGCGCGTCGATTCTCGTCGTCGGCGCCGGCAAAATGGGGCGCACTGCGGTCAAGCGGCTTCGTCAGGAAGGTGCGCGGCGCGTCATCGTCGCGAATCGAACGATCGCGCGTTCGCGCGGCCTCGTCGCCGACGCCGGCTTCGGCGAAGCGGTCGAGTTGCCCGAGCTGGTCGAAGCGCTCGCGACCGCCGACGTCGTCGTCGCTTCGACCGGCGCATCGAGCTTCGTGCTCGACGAAGAACGAGTACGCGCCGCGATGGCACGCCGCCCCGATCGCCCGCTCTTCATTGTCGATATCGCGGTGCCGCGCGATGTCGATCCCGCGGTTACCGCGATCGAAAACGTCGCGCTCGTCGACATCGATGGACTCAAATCGGTCGTCAACGAGCGGCTCGACCTCCGGCGCGAAGCTATTCCGCAAGTCGAAGAGATCATCGCCGAATACGTGCAGCGCTTCGAGAATTGGTATCGCGCGCGCGTCGCGGTGCCGGTGATCGCGCGGCTGACGCAAAAGGCCGAAGCGATTCGTGCCGGCGAACTCGAGCGGCTGCTGGCGCGCTGCCCGGATCTCGACGAACGCGAGCGCATGCTGGTGACCGGCATGACGCTGACGATCGTCTCGAAGCTGCTGCACTCGGCGATCTTGAAGATTCGCGAGAAGGCGACGAGCGATCGCGCCGAGGCGCTCTCGAGCGCGCGCCTCCTGGAAGATTTATTCGAGCTGGATCTGCTCGATGGCCCCGTGTCATCGCCGTAGTCGAAGGACGGAGCTTGGCCGGTAAAGTTTATCTCGTCGGCGCAGGCCCGGGCGATCCGGGCCTGCTGACGTTACGAGCCGCCGAAGTCCTCAAGAGCGCCGGCGTGCTGCTCTACGACGCGCTGGCGAGCGACGCGGTCGTCGCGCTCGCGCCGCCGCATTGCGAGCGCATCTTCGTCGGCAAGCGCGGCGGAAATCACGCGATGGCGCAAGACGAAATCGAAACGCTCTCGATCGCGAAAGCGCGCGAAGGACACCGCGTCGTTCGCCTGAAAGGCGGCGATCCGTTCGTCTTCGGACGCGGCGGCGAAGAGGCGCAAGCATTGGCAAACGCCGGCGTCGCGTTCGAAATCGTTCCCGGCATCAGCTCCGCGCTGGCCGTACCCGCGTACGCCGGAATTCCGGTAACGCATCGCGATTATGCAGCATCGTTTACGGTACTGACCGGACACGAGGATCCTGCAAAGACCGTCTCGTCGTTGGATTGGGCGAAGCTTGCCGACCCGCACCGCACGCTGATTCTCCTGATGGCGATGGGCAATCTGCGCGAAATCGCGCGCGAGCTCGTCGCGCACGGCCTCCCTGACGTCACGCCGGTCGCCGTCGTTGCGAACGGCACGCGTTCAGATCAGCGTACCGCGCTCGGCACGCTGGCAACGATTACCGACGAGGTCGCGCGCGCAAAGGTCGAAGCGCCCGCAATCGTCGTGATCGGCGGCGTCGCGCGGTTGCGCGACGAGCTGCGCTGGTTCGACGATCAACCGCTGTTCGGCCGTCGCGTGCTCGTCACGCGCTCGGGTGAACAAGCCGATGCGTTTGCGCGTACGCTGCTCGAGCGCGGCTGCGAGCCGATCATCGCACCGACTATTGCTATCGAACCGCCCGACGATCCGAATGAAGCCGACCGCGCGATCGAAGAGCTCTCCTCGTTTGCGTGGCTTGTCTTCACCTCGAGCAACGGCGTCGATGCCTTCTTCGACCGCCTCGATGCTCGCGGCGCCGATGCGCGCGCGATCGGCGGTGCAAAGGTGGCGGCGATCGGCGAACGCACCGCGCACCGGCTGCGCCAACATGGGGTTCGTGCCGATGCGGTGCCGGACGAGTTCGTCGGCGAAGCTGTCGCCGGCGCCGTCATCGAGCGCTCGCGAATCGGCGACCGCGTCCTCATCTTTCGCGCGCAGGAAGCCCGCGACGTTCTCCCTCGAATGCTCGAAGAAGCCGGACGTGTCGTGACGGTTGCACCCGCCTACAAAACGACGGAAGCGTCCGACTTGGAGTTCGCCGTGAAGGTCGCGCGCGCGGATATATTGACGTTCA
>JAFAHB010000151.1 GCA_019237435.1 Vulcanimicrobiota bacterium | reverse complement strand
CGGCGTAGCTTATCGAGCGTGATCGGCAGATCGCGGATGCGCCCGCCGGCCGCACCGTAGCCGGCGGACGCAACGCCGACGACCCAATCTCTTCAAGCTTCTCTACCCGTAGCGGATTGATGAGCGTGTCTGGTTCGCCGACGAAGATGCGGGAGAAGATCCACTAACGATCGCGGGCAGTTTGGAGCACTCGGACAGCCGAATGATGTTCGAGCGATACGGTCACCTGTTCAACCATACGGCCAAGCGCGTCGCCCAAACGGCGGACCGGATTTTCGCCGCTCTCGAACCGGATTGTCGTACCATTGTCGTAAATGCGGCCCATCGCTTCGCATTGCCACGGAAAGAAAAACGCCAAAACTCTCTACAGAGTAAGACGTTTCCGTTGGTGGAGATGGGGGGACTCGAACCCCCGACCCCTTACATGCGAAGCAAGTGCTCTACCAGCTGAGCTACATCCCCACGGGTTGACCCCTTGTCACCCTTCGACACGATCAGGGTGATACGCCACACATGGTGCTACGGCGACCTGGAGGATTGTACGCGCCAGGCTGGGCACCTGTCAAAGCAGATGACCAAGCTCTCGTATGCGTTGATTCTCACCTTTTCGCTCGCCGTGGCCATTGGCATGCAAAAGCCCGGGGACGCGACCGCGTCTACAAGTATTGCAGTCGGTCGGTGCAATGGTCAGACCATCGACGACGCATCGCAGGCCGTTCGGAATTACGATCGGCACGGACCGGGCCCATCGCAAACGCAACTGCTTCAGCGCTATGGCGCCATTGCCGGAATCATTGCGACGCTGGGCGAGGAGCGGGAGATCCTCAACAGCGTCTGCTCGAGCGATGCGGAGCGCGCCGCGCTCTTCACGCAGATTGCCGGAACGATGGCTTGGGCGTTCGTACTAGAGGGCGATGTGGCTGCGCGACTGAACGCGGCGTGTCCGGCTGCGGCGCATGCCTTTCCGACCATGATGCTGGCCGATGCGTGGCTCGTGCTCGCGAATGCCATCAATCAGGATAACGGCGACGTTCCTCCCGCGTTTGCCGATGTGATCTCGAAGATCCAGGCTTCTGCTGAAGGGGTAGGGCTCGCGTTGCCGGCTTGGAGCGATACCTCGCAATACTGGCGCGATCAGGTGCACGCGAGGGCAAAAGCCGCGATCGCTACCTGTCCGTCACCGAGCCCAACGCCGACGTAACGGCGTACCGTCCGGTCGTCCCTCGACTCCGCTCGGGATGACAACGCTAGTGCTGGGAGTATTTTGCGAACACTTCGCAAATAAGCACAATCGTGGGAGTTCGAGCCGAGTACGTCACGCGGCCGCGCGAGGCCATTAAGTCTATCCTTGCACGCGAGCCGCGCTTTCTTTCTGCGGCGCAAATATTCACTAGGCTCAAGCGATCGAGTGCGCGCGTGTCGCTTTCAACGGTCTATCGCACGCTAGACCGGCTGCGCGCCAAAGGCGAAGTGACCGAGCGCAGTGACGCCGACGGCGAGGCGGCGTTCATGCTTTGCGAGCCGGCGCGCCACCACCACCACGCGATTTGCGATGAGTGCGGTCGCGTGGAGGACGTCGATTGCACGGCGATTGAGCAATTTTCGAAGTCGCTGCGATCGCTGCATGGATTTGAGCTCGATGGCCACGCGATGGAGTTTTCCGGCCGGTGCCGCGCGTGTCGATGAAAACGTTCGTCGCGTTTGTGCTGGCGTTCGTGGTATGCGGATGCACTCATACGTCTCGGCAGCCCCTCGACTCCGCTCGGGATGACAAGGCTTCGGTTCGGGATGACGAGGCCAAGGTACAAGTGGCCACGACGATTTCGACGCTGAACTCGTTCGTGCAAGGCGTCGGCGGCGAGCACGTGATCGTGAAGAATATCGTTCCTGTCGGCGCGTCGCCGGAAACGTTTCAGCCGGCTCCGCAGGACGTTGCGACGGTCGCGGACGCACAGGTATTGGTTGAAAACGGCGCGGGACTCGAATCGTGGCTCGATCGGCTTTTGCGTGATGCCGGAAATTCTAAGATGCGCGTCGTCGTCAGCGCCGACGGCTTGCCGGTGAAGAACGATAACCCGCATCTTTGGATGGACCCCGTTCTCGCCAAGCAGTACGTCGCGAAGATTCGCGACGCGCTCATCGCGACGGATCCCGCCCACGCTGCGGATTATCGGCGAAATGCGGCAAGCTACGGCGCGCGGCTCGACGAGCTCATCGCCTCAATTCGAAAACAGATCGCGACCGTGCCGCCGTCGCATCGCTACATGATCGTCTTTCACAACGCATGGCAGTATTACAACGATCGCTTCGGAATCACGACGCTCGGATTCGTCGAGCGAAATCCGGGCCAGGAGCCAAACCCGCAGCAGATTGCGCGCTTGATCGATCTGGCCAAGCAGCACGGCGTCCGAGGCGTTTTCAGCGAGCCGGAATACAGCCCGAAGCTGCTCTACTCGATCGCGCAGGGCGCGGGCATCAAAGTCGTCGAGAATCTCTACGACGATTCCGTCGGCACCGACCAGCGCGTCGCGAACTACATGGCGATGCTGCAGTACGATACCGGCGTGATCGTGCAGACGCTGAAATGAACGAGCCTGCGAGGCACGTGCAGCGAGCACCCCTCGAATCCGCTCGGGGTGACGCGACTCGGGGCGGCACAGCGGCTCGGGGTGACGCTGCCGTTGCGGCGCGCGATTTGGTCGTGCGCTATGATGATTTTACCGCGCTCGTCGGGGCGACGTTCACCGCGCGATATGGCGAAGCGCTCGGCATCGTAGGGCCAAACGGCTCGGGCAAATCAACGCTGCTCAAGACGATCGCCGG
>JAFAHB010000123.1 GCA_019237435.1 Vulcanimicrobiota bacterium | reverse complement strand
GATTACCGAGCACCGCATCGTGCCGCCGCCGCAGTTCGGCGTGCATGCCTAAACGTCCATAAAAACCAACGAAGCCCGCCAGGATTCGTGCCGCGAGGGTCACCTCGCCGTTTGCGAGTGCCCACGCGGTCGCCGAACGCGCGTTGTCAAATTCAGGTCGGTATTCCACGTTCCAGTGCGAGGTTGGCTCCGTCCACGACGCGTTGTCCGCTCGATCGGCCAGATCGGCGGCCCATTGCGCGTGCCGGCGCGCCAGCGCGTCACGTTCGCCGCTCTGCTCGAGCTTCTCCAGGGCAAACGCGCGCGTCGACTCGAGCAGCCGGTACCGCATACGACCATCCGCAGTTTCCGCGACAACTAGCGACTTTTCAACCAGCGATGACATCAGATCGATAGTGTCAAGCGCGTCCAACGTTTCATCGCTCGTGACGGCTTCAGCTGCTTCCACCGTCCAGCCGTCAACGAAGATGGCGAGCCGCCGGAAGAGCCGCTGTTCCGGTTCGGAGAGCAACTCGTAGCTCCAGTCGATGAGCGCGCGCATGGTCTGCTGACGCGGGAGCGCCGTGCGGCTGCCGCCGGTCAGCACGCGGAAGCGTTCGTCGAGCTTCTGCGCGAGCTCGCGCGGTGCAAACACTTTCACTCGCGCCGCCGCCAGCTCGATCGCCAGCGCGATGCCGTCCAGACGCCGGCAGATCTCGGCGACGATCGGCGCGCTCTGGTCGGTCAGCGCGAACTTTGCATCAGAAGCGATCGCGCGATCGACAAAGAGTGCGACTGCCCCGTATCGCAGCGCATCCTGCGCGGTCGGCGAAAGCTCCGGCGGAACGGCAAGCGACGGCAGGCGGTAGATGCGTTCGGCGGCGATGCGCAGCGGCTCTCGGCTAGTCGCCAGCAGCCGCACTTGTGGAGCAGTGCGTGCAATCGCATCGGTTACCCGCGCCGCTTCCTCGATGACGTGCTCGCAGTTGTCCAAGATCAGCAGCAGCCGGCGCGGGCGCAGATACTGCAGCAGGACGTCGAGCATCGGACGCTCGCCCTGCTCGCGCAGGCCAAAGGTCGAGGCGATCGTGCTGACGACCAACGCCGGATCGCTCAACGGTGCCAAGTCGATGAACCAGACGCCGTCGCCGGCGCCGTCGAGCAGATCGGCTCCTACTTGCAGCGCGACGCGCGTTTTGCCGATGCCGCCGGTTCCTACGATCGTCACCAGCGGATGCTCGAGTACCAGTGGTTCGAGCTCGGCAAGTACGTCCTCGCGACCGATCAGCGGCGTCACCTGCCGCGGCAGATTATTTGGCAGCGATTCGAGCGAACGCAGCGGCGGAAACGTCTTGGCTAAACCTGGCGCAGTCAGTTGCCAGACGTGCTCCGGATCAACAAGATCCTTGAGCCGGTGCTCGCCGAGATCGCGCAGCTCCATCCGCTCCGGAACCATGCCGCGCAGCAGCAGCGCCGTTGCCTCGGAGACGACGACTTGGCCGCCGTGAGCCACCGCCAGGAGTCGCGCGGTGCGATTCACCGTCGGCCCGAAGTAGTCGCCGTCGCGCTCGTCGTTAGCTCCGCTGTGCAGCGCCATTCGCACTTTGAGCTCGCCGATTGCGCTCCAATCACTCGATTCGATCGCGCGCTGAGCCTCAGCCGCCGCCCCGACCGCATTCGACGCGCTCCAGAACGTGGCACAAAACGCGTCGCCGACTGTCTTGAAGACGTAACCGCCGTGCGCGTCGATGGCAGAACGTATCAGCTCGTCATGCCGGCGCAGCGCCTCGGCCATTGCGTCGCGCCGCTCTTCCCAGTGCTGAGTGCTCGCCTCGATGTCGGTAAAAAGCAGCGTGACGGTGCCGGTCGGAATATGCGTTGGCCGTACAGCCGCCTGCCCGTCCGTCACGCGCTACATACCGAGATACACGGGGCCTTCGCCGCCCTGCGGTGGAACCCACGTGATGATCTGATACGGATCGGCGATGTCGCAGGTCTTACAATGCACGCAGTTGGTGAAGTTGATCTGCAGCCGGCCTTCAAACCTTTCACCCACGGGCTCGAACATCGGCTCGTACACGGCCGCCGGACAGAAGTACTCGCACGGATTTCCGTACTCGCGCGTGCAGCGATCGCGGCAAATATTCGTATCCGAAACGATCAGATGGCTGGGTTGATTCTCGTCATGCATCGTGCCGCTCTTGTAGACGTCGGTCAGCCTGTCGAACGTCAGAACGTTGTCGATCTTCGCGCGCGGCGTCTGCGGCGGTTCGAATCCCATCTTCTTCATCCGGGCGTAACCCGGCTCGCCGCGAAGCTTGTCGATGAAGCCGAAGCCGGCGCCGCCGGCAATTGTTGACAGCCCTGCATTGAGCAGCCCTGCCCACATTCCGCCGTGAAATGCTTGATGGAAGTTACGCGCCGTCCGAAGCTCCTCGTACGCCCACGATTCTTTGAATCGGCGCTCGAATGACGCCAGCGTTGCGCTGTCGTAGCGATCCGCCTGCAAAGCCTCCCAGAGCGTTTCGGCGGCGAGCATGCCGGATTTCATTCCGAGATGGATGCCTTTCAGTCGCATGCCGTTCAAAAAGCCGGCCGAGTCGCCGACGAGCAGCAGACCATCGGCATAGGCACGAGGCATCGCAAAAAGACCGCCTTCCGGAATCGCTTTCGCGCCGTAGCGAATCATCGTGGCGCCTTCGAGCATCTTGCGAATGGCGGGGTGTTCTTTGTAGCGCTGGAGCTCGTTATGCGGGTCGGTCGTCGGGTTTTCATAATCCAAACCCGTGACGAAGCCGATGTCGAGAACGTTGCCGGCCATGCCGTAGATGAATCCGCCGCCGAAAGTTTCCGTTGGCAGCGGGTAGCCGAGGGTGTGAATGACCGCTCCCGCTTTGAAACGGTCGTCGGGAAGCTGCCACAGTTCTTTCACGCCCGCGGCATAGACTTGCGGCTCCCGTTCCGCGTAGAGGTTGAGCCGGCACGACGCCTGCTTTGCGAGCGTGCCGCGAGGGCCTTCGCCGAGCACGACGACCTTTGCGATGATGTCCGCGCCAGGTTCGTAGTTCGATTTCGGCTGACCGTTATGGTCGAGGCCCTTGTCGCCGGTGCGCACGCCGACGACGCGATTATCGTGCCAAAGCAGCTCTTGCCCGGGAAAGGCCGGAAAGACTTGCGCGCCGCTCTCTTCGGCGACTTCACCGAGCCATTTACAAATCTTCTGCAGCGACGCGACGTACTTGCCGTGATTGCGCAGCGGCGGCGGCGTAAACGGCGCCTTGATCTTCGCTCGCGACGTGAGAAACCAAAGTTCGTCGCTCGTTACCGCCGACTCGACCGGCGCGCTTTCGCGCCAATTCGGCAGCAGTTCGTCGAGCGCGCGCGGATCCATGACCGCGCCCGAGAGCCCGTGGTGACCGACTTCGCCACCCTTTTCGATAACCAGGATCTCGAGAGCGCGCCCGGCTTCTTGTGCCAACTGGCCAAGCCGAATCGCACCGGCCAGACTTGCCGGTCCCGCGCCGACGAAAAGAACGTCAACCTCGAGCCTGTCTCTTTCGGGCATGTGGGGCTAGTTAGGCGGCGCCGAAGCCGACTCCTCAAGGAGCGCGCGCCTTTTCAGCTCGCAGTAGGTTCCGTGCGGCGCGGTCACGCACCGTAGGACCCATGCGGAGTTCGATGCGTCGCAGCTTTGCCAGCGACAACAACGCGCCGATCGCACCGGAAATTCTGCAGGCTATCGTTGACGCCAATGCGGGCGACGCGGTCGGTTATGGCGAGGACGATTGGACGGCACGCGCGATCGAAACGTTCAAGACTCACTTCGGCCAGCAGACCGAGGTGTACTTAACCTTCAACGGCACGGGCGCCAACGTCGCGGCACTCAGCTCGCTCCTGCAGCCTTGGGAAACGGTCCTTACGCCCGCTACCGCGCACCTGCAGACTGACGAATGCGGCGCCCTCGAGCGCTTTAGCGGTTCTAAAGTGATGCCCATCGCGACCGGTGATGGGAAACTGCGACCCGGGGATATTCGACCTTACCTGCACGCAGGACACGACGTCCATTTTCCGCAGCCGCGCGCCATTTCGATATCGCAAGCTACCGAATTAGGCGATGTCTACGAGCTCGACGAGCTGCGCGAGCTCTGCGCGTTCGCTCACGAACGTGGACTGATTCTTCACGTCGACGGAGCGCGCATCGCCAACGCCGCCGTCGCGCTCGGAGCGACGTTGCGCCAGACGACCACCGACTGCGGAGTCGACGTGCTGAGCTTCGGCGGCACGAAAAACGGGCTCATGCTCGGTGAGGCGATTTGCTTTTTCAATCCCCAGTTGCATGCCGGCGCAGCGCCGTTCGTGCAGAAGCAGTCGATGCAGCTCGCCTCGAAGATGCGTTATCTCTCAGCGCAGCTCGAGGCGTTGCTCACGGACGATCGCTGGTCGCGCTACGCCGCGCATGCCAACGCCATGGCGCAGCGTCTCTACGAGCGGGTGAAATCATTGCGCGGAGTTCGGATAACGCGGCCGGTTCGCTGCAACGCCGTATTCGCAACGCTTACGCGTGCTGCAATCGAACGGATCCAGCGCGAGTTTTTCTTCTACGTCTTCGATGAAGCGCTGCCGGAGGTACGCTGGATGACGCATTGGGCGACGACGGAGCTGGACGTCGAGGAGTTCGCGCTGTGCGTCGAGCGCGCGCTAAACGTATCGGCGTAACGGGCAAAAAAAGAGCGCGGCAACGTTACCGACCATATCTCTAACGAGTAGACTGCTATGTGTTGGAACTGTAAGGGCGCCTGCTCCTGTCCCCAAGGAACGCCGGTGGCCAAGTGCGCTTGCTCTATGAACATCTACTGCGACTCATGCGGCCATCATCCGCGAGCCGGTAGCGAAAAAGCCGAAGAGACGACGGAATAGCTACCGCTGCGGAATCGGGGACACAACCGCGCGAGTTTTCAGCGAACGCCTTAAGTTCCGCATTTCTTTAAGGTTCGATTGTATTTGCGCGCTTTTCTGGCTTATGCTAGTCTGTATGCGCCTGTCGCTGCGAACGAGCACGACTGCGAAAATAAAGACTGCGGCGCACAGCGCGAGCACCAAAGCCTGAGCACCAACCGCGAACCATCGTATCCGGTCCTGCCGGATG
>JAFAHB010000080.1 GCA_019237435.1 Vulcanimicrobiota bacterium | reverse complement strand
GCCGGCCAAACCTTCTCGCAATGCGTCCAGCTCGTCATTGACGGCAATGCGCAACGCTTGGAAGATGCGAGTCGCCGGGTGAATGCGCTCGCGCCTGCCACGCTTGTGAACTATGCCGGCAACGAGCTGCGCGAACTCCGCCGTCGTGTTGGGCAGCGTTCCGCTGGCGCGACGCGTAACGACCGCTCTCGCGATGCGGCGTGCAGACTGTTCTTCGCCGTAATAGAAGAAGATATCGGCGAGCTCGGCTTCGCTCGCCGTCGCGAGGATGTCGTAGGCGCTGCGCCCGACGCCGGGATCCATGCGCATATCGAGGGCGGCCGGCTTTCGCAGCGAAAAGCCGCGTTCGGGATCGTCAAGTTGCATTGATGAGACTCCCAGATCGAAGAGAACGCCGTCGACCGAAGCGATGCCGCAGCGGTCGAGAACGCGAGTGATCTCGCGAAAGTTTGCCTGAACGAACGTGAACCGCGCGTCGGCGATCGTCGCCGCCGGTGCCGCGGCACGCGGATCCGCATCGAGCGCCAGTAAACGCCCCCAGCGCAACCGCGCTAGAATCGAGCGAGCGTGACCGCCGGCGCCAAACGTAGCATCGACGTAGGTTCCATTGGAGCGAACGGCGAGGTACTCGAGCGCTGGCCCAAGGAGTACCGGAACGTGACTCACCGCGCATCAAAGACCTAGCTCGGCCATGAAGCCGGGGACCTCACTGCCCGGCGGACGCTCGAAATCGTAGCGTTCCTTCGCCCAGATCTCGATGCGGGTCAACAGACCGACTGAGACGACGTCGCGCGTGATGCCCGCGTACGTGCGAAGCAGTGCCGGTACGACGACGCGGCCTTGGGCGTCACACGCGACCTCTTCCGAATGCGCGAAGAGGTAGCGCATGTACCGGCGGTACGGCTCGTCCTTGGCCGGCACGGACTCGAGGCGGCCGCAGATCTCCACCCACGTGGCCATCGGGTAGAGTGCCAGACAGGGATCCGGATCGGCGATCGTGAGGACGAAGTGCGGACCTAGACGCTCGCGAAACCGCGCGGGCACGATGAGACGGCCCTTATGGTCAAGGGCGTGCTGCTCCGAACCAGCGAAGCGCGGCAATTCCGCGTGCACAAAGTCCTCCGAAAAGCACCACTTGGCACTACTTCACACCACTATACGCCCCAGCTTTCCTTAAGGCAAGGTAAACGACACAACCTTTAGGGCCTAGCACTCTCGTAACAAGAGTGCTAACAGCTAGAATTGTTTGGTGTTGTACGGACCCAAACGATCGTTACACGCGACTGGCTCGGCTTCGATCCGTTTGCGGTCATGCGCGGGTGCCAAGAGCGACCGCCGTTCGTTCACGCGCTCTTTCAGCGTTCCCGACGACGTCGATCCCGACAAGATCGAGACGCGCGTTGACGACGGTATGCTCGTGCTGACGCTCTCGCGGCGTCCCGAGGCACAACCGCGCCGTATCGCCGTAAAGTAGAAGCGGGGGTTACGACGTGCCGGAAGACTCGAGCATCTCGGCGATGTCCGAGGATCCGGTCGGATAACCGAATAGCACGTTCTCGAGCTGCGTCGCGGTTATCTTCGCCCGAATCGCGAGCGAGAACACGTTGATCAGCTCTTCGGTGTGAGGCCCGAGAACGTGCGCGCCGAGAATAAGACCGCTCCGATCTTCGACGAGAACTCGATAGCACGATGCTCGGGCGCGCAGCCGTCTCGCCGAGTACCATTGCGTCGCGTCTCCGTCACGCACCGTGAAGCGCCGGCCTTCTGCTCGGGCTCTTTGCTCCGTCAATCCGGTCATTCCGAGCGACGGAATCGTGTAAACGATGCTCGCAAGCCCGGCGAAATCGATCGTGTGCCGGTTCCCGTCGATCAAATTGCGCGCAACGATCTCACCTTCGGCCGAGGCAGTCGGCGTGAGGGGAAGTCCGCCCGCGTCGGCGCAGTCCCCTAACGCGTAGACGTTGGAGTTGCTGCGGCTCTGTAAGAACTCGTTGACTGCGACGCCTTTTTCCGTGCGTTCTACGCCCGCGGCGTCGAGTGCGAGCTGATCCAAGTCGGGCACTCGGCCCGCCGCGTGCACGGCGATGTCGCAGTCTAGCGCGAACGGCTTGCCGTCGATCGCCGCGTTGACGCGAAGGCTCTCGGCGTGAGCTTCGATCGCCGTAACGTCGACGTTCACGCGAACGTCGACGTTGACGCTTTTGCCGATCTTCACCAAGCGATCCACGAGCGTCGGCTCGAAGCCTTGTAAGACGCGCGGGCCACGCTGCAATACCACGGGTCTCGCGCCCGCGCGCGCCGCGAGGTGGGCAAACTCAAACGCGATGTAGCCGCCACCGATGAAGACGATGCGTTTGGGCAAGTTCTCGAGATCCAGAAAGTCGGTGCTCGTGATGAGTCGCTCTTCACCGCGCAGGTCGAGCGTCGCCGGCCGCGCTCCCGTTGCGAGCACGATGTTCCGCGCACGCAGCGTCTCGCCCGACACGGCGATCGACGTCGAATCGGTGAAGCGCGCGACGCCGTGATACGTCTCGACGCCGGCATCGCGCAAGAGACGTTCGCGCTCTTGCGGAACCGGCTCGGTGAACGAACGCTTGAACCGCATCAGTGCGGGCCAATCGATTGCGAGCGCGCCGGCGGCGCCGCTGCCGTTCATCCGCTGCGACCAATCGATCAGCTCCGCGGC
>JAFAHB010000096.1 GCA_019237435.1 Vulcanimicrobiota bacterium | reverse complement strand
AAGGTCTCCGAAGGCTCGCCGCTCTTGTCGATTGCGGCCGACGACGCGCCGGCAGAGGCGACGCCGCGCGATCAGCCGCAGCCTGCGCCCTCCGCAGCAGCACCAAGCGCCGGCGTCGTTGAGGTGCGCGTTCCCGATATCGGCGATTTCAAAGACGTGCCGGTGATCGAAGTCCTGGTCAAACCGGGCGATCGCGTCAAAAAGAACGATTCCCTGATCACGCTCGAGAGCGAGAAAGCCTCGATGGAAGTTCCCGCCGAGAACGACGGCGTCGTACAAGACGTCAAGGTGAAGGTCGGCGACAAAGTTTCCGAAGGCTCGACGATCTTGGTGCTCAGTTCGGAAGCTCCGCAATCAACGCAAGCCGCGCCGCCGGCGGAAACGCAGCAGCCCAAGAGCGAAACTGCCACGCCGCAGACGGCCCCCGCGCCGCAGCCTGCCGCTGCGCCAAGTCCGCCGCCCCAACGTCAGCCCGAGATTGAAGCCCCGGCGCAAGTGCGAGGCGACGGCCTCGTTCATGCAAGTCCCGGGATCCGCCGCTTTGCGCGAGAGCTTGGCGTCGATTTGCACGGCGTGCGCGGAAGCGGCCCGAATGGGCGCATCACGCGCGAGGACGTGCAAGGATTCGTCAAGAGCTCGCTGCGCGCGGGCGGCGCGCCGGCGCCGGTCGCCGGATTGCCTGCATGGCCGAAAGTGGATTTCGCGCAGTACGGCGCAATCGAACGCAAGCCGCTTTCGCGCATCAAAAAGCTTTCCGGGCCGAACTTGCACCGCAACTGGCTGCAAATTCCGCATATCACCAATCAGGACGAAGCCGACGTAACGTCATTGGAAGCGTTTCGCAACGAAGTCAATGCCGAACGCAAAGAAGGGCCGAAGCTCACGATACTCGCTTTTTTGGTGAAAGCCGCCGTTGCCGCGCTCAAACGCTACCCCGAGTTCAACGCTTCGCTCGACGGCGACGAGCTGGTCTACAAGCGCTACTACAACATCGGCTTCGCCGCCGATACGCCCGACGGACTCATCGTGCCGGTCATCAAGAACGCCGACGCCAAAGGATTGTTCGACATCGCGGGCGAGGCCGCGGAGCTCGCGCGCAAAGCGCGCGATGGGAAGCTGGGCTTGGGCGATATGCAAGGCGGCTCGTTCACGATTTCGTCCATCGGCGGCATCGGCGGAACGGCGTTCACCCAGATCGTCAACGCGCCCGAAGTAGCAATCCTCGGCGCGACGCGCACCGCGATGAAGCCGATTTGGGACGGCGAGCAGTTCGTTCCACGGCTGATGCTCCCGATCAGCGTCAGCTACGATCACCGCGTCATCGACGGCGCTGCTGCGGCGCGATTCTTGGTTTACGTGGCCGCTTTGCTCGCCGACTTCAGGCGCGTCGCGCTTTAGCGAGCGCCTCGACTGCCGAGGCCTTGGCTTGACGTCCACGCATGAACTAGACTAAACTAAGTTTAATGGTTACCGTTAATATTCACGAGGCGAAAACGCAACTCTCGCGTCTAGTCGACGAGGCGGCAGCGGGACAGGAAATCATCATTGCCAAGGCGGGCAGGCCAATGGCAAAGCTAATTCCGCTCGCCCAGCACCGCCCGCGCCGAAAGCTCGGCACGCTCAAAGGGAAAGTCAAGGTCCACGCGGATTTCGACGCTCCACTCCCCCGGGACGTGCTCGATGCGTTTGAGGCATAATGCGAATCTTGCTAGACACGCACGTACTTATTTGGGCGCTCGGTGAACCGCAAAAACTTTCAGCCGCAGTGCGCGACGCAATCACCGACCCACAAAACGACGTGCTATTTAGCGCGGGAAGCATCTGGGAGATCGCGATCAAGTTTCGCCTGCGGCGGATCGATCTTTCCGTCGAACCCAATCGAATCGCGCGAGAGGCAATGTCGAACGGTT
Source organism: Vulcanimicrobiota bacterium (assembly GCA_019237435.1). Taxonomy (GTDB): domain Bacteria; phylum Vulcanimicrobiota; class Vulcanimicrobiia; order Vulcanimicrobiales; family Vulcanimicrobiaceae; genus Cybelea. The sequence goes on along the minus strand of JAFAHB010000096.1, from coordinate 468 downwards.
TTGAGGAGCTTCCGATTGGCGCCACGGCGGCGGCTCGCGTAGCCGATTTGGCACTACACCACGGCGATCCGTTCGACCGAATCTTGATCGCTCAGGCGCTCTGCGAACCGGCGAAGTTTTTTACAGCGGACGCCGCGCTATCGCCTTATTCCGACCTGGTCACGCTCATTTGATCGCCGCTCGGCCGATTCATGACATAGGTTGTCTAGCGATCAAGGTGACCGCCCGTCGCCCTATCGTCGCTGTACACTGAAGCTGGCTGCTCTTAGGGTTCGGCTCCGCAGCGCGTTGGCCTCCGCTCTAGTCTTGCGGATAAACGATGCTCATCGTAATTATTGACACTCCAACCAGCATATTACCTTGCGCGTAGCTCTCAGCGAAGCCAGGTCCGCCAAAACCACTCCATGCGGAGGCATCGGCAAAAGCATAAACCCAAATGGCGTAGTTGTGATTGTCGTCTACGTTCGC
>JAFAHB010000294.1 GCA_019237435.1 Vulcanimicrobiota bacterium | reverse complement strand
CGTGCAATTCCTTGGGTGAAAAAACTTCTACAGAAAGGTAGCGAACGTCGTGGCAAACGTTGAGCTCGCCGATTTGGAATGGTCAAACGAGTCCACCATTCCCGGGCACGCCGACATCGGCACCACCGGAAACCTTTACGCGCACGTCACGGAAGCGCTGCAAGCACGGCACGCCGAGCGCGTCGAGCACGTGATGGGAGGGGCGCTCGCTACCGCTGTTAACGGAGCTCGTGCGCCTGAATTCGCGGCGAGTAAGTCAAGAATAAGTCAAAAACCGGCGTTCGGAATAAAAAGAGCCCATAAACATGGGCTTTCCTTGGTAGCGCCAACGGGAATCGAACCCGTCTTTCCGCCTTGAAAGGGCAGTGTCCTAACCGATAGACGATGGCGCCGCGGGGCTACAACTAGCTGAGCCGCTTCGCTCTGTCAAATGCCGGCGCCTGGTCCTCCGATGCGCAATGCGCTGTTATCCAAATTGAGGCGGGGAAGGAGCTTTCGCGGCACAATATAGAGGGCGTGAAAACGTTGATCGTATTCGACTTGGACGGCACGCTCGCGAAGAGCAAGGCCGCGCTCGACGACGAGATGGCTAAGTTGCTTGAGCGCCTCCTGGCCGTCGTCAGAGTCGCCATCATCTCCGGCGGAGACTTTCCGCAGTTCGAGGAGCAGGTGCTCGGGCATCTACCCCCCGCCAGCGACCTCGGCAATCTATCGATACTGCCGACGTCGGGCACGAAGTTTTTTCAATATCGCGACGGTTGGCAGAAGCTCTATTCCGACGATCTCAGCGACGAAGACAAAAAGAAAATCGAGAGCGCGTTAGAACAGGCGGTCGCGCAATCGGGTTTTCAGCCCAAGCAAAGCTGGGGTGAGCGCATCGAAGACCGCGGAACGCAAATCACGTACTCGGCGCTCGGCCAGCAAGCACCCTTGGAAGAGAAATCCAAGTGGGACCCCGACTTCGCTAAACGCAAGCAGATCAAGGCGATTCTCGACAAGACTCTGCCCGAGTTTTCGGTTCGGCTCGGCGGGACGACGTCGATCGACGTGACGCGCCCCGGCATCGATAAAGCATACGGCATTCACAAGCTACGCGACGTGATCGGCGTACCGATCGCGCAGATGCTTTTTGTCGGCGATGCGCTCTTTCCCGGCGGAAACGATTATCCGGCGCTCGAGGCCGGCGCCGAAAGCATCGCAGTCCGCGATCCGGACGAGACGAAGCGCATCATTGAGGCAATTATCGCATGCTTAAGTTAACGCGTGGCACGCGCGCGCAAGCCGTCGCGATGTACGCGTTGCTCCTTGGCGGTAACGCAATCGTTTGGATCGTCGCGCTGCTCCTCTTCGTACCGCATCATAGTCTGCTTTTGGGCACGGCTGTGCTGGCATACACCTTCGGCTTGCGGCACGCGGTCGATGCGGATCACATTTGCGCGATTGACAACGTCACGCGTAAGCTGATGCAAGAAGGCAAGAGACCCGTGGGCGTCGGTTTCTTCTTCTCGCTCGGACATTCGACCATTGTCATCGTACTGACCACGCTCATCGCAGTGGCAGCGACGACGATTAGACAAAATCTTCCGAGCTTCGAAGGCCTCGGCGGAGCCGTCGGAACGATCGTCTCCGCCGGATTTCTCTTCTTGATCGCGGCGATCAATGCGTTCGTGCTCGCCGACATTCTCAGCGCTCTTCGCGAAGTGAAGCGAGGCGGCAACTTCGCCGAAAGCGCGTTGAGCGAGTCGCTCGACCGGCGTGGGGTCTTGGGCCGCTTCTTCAAGCCGCTCTTGCGCTTGGTCACAAAGAGCCGGCACATGTATCTCATCGGTTTGCTCTTCGGATTGGGCTTCGACACCGCTACCGAGGTCGGATTGCTCGGCATCGCCGCAATCGAGGCCGGAAAAGGTTTGCCGATCTGGACCATCCTGATCTTTCCCGCACTCTTCACTGCAGGCATGTCGCTGATCGATACCACCGATGGCGTACTCATGCTCGGCGCGTACGGTTGGGCGTTCCTCGACCCCACGCGTAAGCTGTTCTATAACCTGACGATTACGTCGGCGTCGGTTGTAGTCGCGATTTTGGTCGGCGGCCTCGAAATTGCCGGCATGCTTGGCGGCGGTTTGGACGCCGGCTGGCTCGGCTTCGCGATCGTCGGCGTCTTCATCGGCTGCTGGCTGGTTTCCGTAGTGCTCTACCGCATCGCAAATGCGCTCAGTCAACCCGGGCTTGCTTCTATTTCGATCAATAGCCCCGAGTGATCGGAGAGCCGGTCCATTCGAAAGACGTGGTCGTATTCAGCCGCCTTGAGTTCCGGTAGAAGTGTGGGCGAGACAAACGCTTTATCAATGCGCCAACCGGCGCGGCTAACGTACTGGCGATCGCGGCGGAATGGGTACCAGCTGAACTCGTACTCGCCTGGATGGAGATACGCCCAGGCTTCGGTCCAAAGCGTCTCGAGCTCGGCATAGAGATCGGCGGTGCTGAACTCGTCGAGCATTCGCCCGGAACGTACGTTGATCTCGATGTCGGTTTCGTTACGGCCCGAGTTGAAGTCGCCGATACACATCGCCGTCGCGCCGATCTCCTTACAATGGGCGGCCAACGCAATGAGGCATCGCAAATGCGGGCGCTTTCGATCCTGCCCCGGCAAATAGACGCCATAAAGCTGCAGCTTGTCGAAAGCCGCCTGCAGAACGGCGTTGGGGTATTCGTCGCTTGAAAGCCCGAACGGATTGGGAATCCCTTCAAACGGCTCTTCCGAGACGATCAGGACGCCGTTGCCGCGTGTTGCCGGCGTGCACGCTTGGTGCGTGTAGCCTCGATGATTCGCCTCATTTCGCAGCAGCGCTCCGGCGGCGTTTTCACGATACTCTGAAAACACGATCGTCCCAACGTCGAGATGTGCCGCGCGTCGCACAATCGTCGGGATGGTGATTGCGTTGCCGCCGGCACGTAAGTTTATCGTAAGAATGCGCATGCTCTTAAAGGTTGTTCGCCGAGCAGGGCGAAGCGGCCCCAAACTCGCTACTTTGACGATGGAGGCATCAATGCTTATAAATCCTCGGCGTGCTGCTATTTTGTCTATCGCCGTCGCGCTCGCCGCGTGTTCCAGCGCCGGCACTACGGGCACGGTACCGTCCGCTGCAAACGGTCAGCAACAATCGGTGGCTGATGGGCTCGGCGCCGTGCTCGATTCCGCCCCGGAGGCGGCCGGTGGCCGGGTGCTGATTCAAAAGCTCTCGATTCACCCGAAGGGCGGAGTGCCTGCGATCCTGATCAACTTTCTCGCGAATGGCCCAAACCAAGCCGGCGTCCCGTGCATCGACTGCGTGAACGGAGCCTCAACGCAAGATAACGTTGGTCTCACCGGGCCGCAAAACTACGTGCTGACCAATTTCGTGTGGCAATATGGAATCTCGTTTACGGATATCAGTTACAAAGGTAAGTGCCGGCTTGCGTGGGCGATCACAGCGGGTAAAAAGATCATCGATAGTTTTTCCGCGAAACTGACTCTCACCAGCTCGGGCGGTTACGTTCTTTACGCGCTCGCTCGCCCGCGTCCAAAGTATTCGGGTGCGGCGACGGAGACCGGGCGAGTTAGCTGTGGAAAAGGTTCGCAATCGCTTCAAGTGCCGTTGTACTTCGAATGAGGAGATGAGGAGCAAGGCTTTCGAACGACAATCGTCGGGCCGAAGTTACGCGGTTGTCCTCGATATTGGCGACGATGCGCTCGAGCAGCTGGGAACATTCCTCGCCGCGGAGCGCATCGACGCCGCCAAGCTCTACGGCATCGGCGGCTTCCAGAAGGCAACTCTCGGCTATTACGACATGGAGCAGAAGCGCTATCTAACAATAGAAGTCAACGAGCAAGTCGAGGTGCTTTCGTTTATCGGCAACGTCGCGACGTATCAGGGCAAACCGCGCCTTCACGTGCATTGCGTCGTCGGCCACCGCGATGGACGCACCACGGGCGGCCATTTGTTGACCGGCGTGGTTCGCCCTACCCTCGAGCTCATGATCGAGGAGCTTGCAGAAGGACTGGTTCGCACGGATCGGCCCGAGATTGGAATTCCGCTACTCGCGCTGTAGCTCATCGATTCCGCGCTCGCCATCAGCCGCTCGAAAAGAGCGCCGTCGTAATGTAGCGTTCCGCCGAATCGGCCAATAGCGCGACGATGATCGAACGATTCAAAATCTCGGTATGAATCCGACCCCCGATTCCGGGGATCTGATGGGCGCCGGGATCCCGACCCGATAGAACGGCCGCGTTGGCCGGTTCAACGGCGACGATTCGAGCTTGCGGCTTGCGCGACTTGAGAACCTCGCCGACGCCCGTGATGGTGCCGCCGGTGCCGACGGCGGAAACGAAAACGTCAACTCCGCCGCGGGTGTCGTTCCAGAGTTCCTCAGCCGTCGTTTGCCGATGCATTTCCGCATTTACCGGATTTGCGAACTGATCGAGGCGCAGTGCGCCGGGCCTCTCGTCGGCGATCTGCTGTGCGAGCTTGACCGCATCGCGCATCAATATGCCCGGTGTGAGCATGACTTCGGCTCCAAGATGGCGCAGCAATGCGACCCGCTCGCTCGACATCGTTTCGGGCATCGTTAAGATCAGCTTGTAGCCTCGGATCGCCGCAACGAACGCAAGGCCGATTCCGGTGTTGCCGCCGGTCGCTTCGACGATCGTCATCCCAGGACGCAGCGCGCCGCGACGCTCGGCATCATCGATCAGCGCGCTTTGGCGGCGAGCGCACGCAGCGATGCGTCGAACGTATCGTTGGTCGCATACCAGTCGCCCCGGCCGGACGGCATCAGATCGAAGAGGTGCCAAACCGGACAGAGCAAGTCGATCCCGCGCTCGCGCTCTTCCAGCATCGGGTGCGCGGTATAAACGTGGCGCACGTGGTCGCCCTCTTTGGCGAACACGGCGATCGTCGAGTCCGGATTTCCTTCCGCATCTTCGGCATCGATGTCGCGAGCAAAGGCCGAGCCGTCGTCGGATAGTAAGCGCAGGCGGTGCCACTCGCGCCGGGCGCCCCACGCTTGCAGTTTATCGAGCGGCGCTCGCGAAGCGATTACGAAATTCGCCCGCTGCGTTACGTGCGGTGCGATTCCGTTGAAGCCGTCGATCCAGAGCGAGCACATCGGGCAGAAGTCGTCTTCATTTGCCCAGTACATGAGATGGTAGAGAGTCAAATACGGTTTGCCCGCGGCGAACAGTTCCGACAAGCGAACGCGGTTGCCGTTCTCGATGAACGTGTAGTCGGGAACGACCGGACCCGGCGGAAGGTTGCGACGCATGGCCGCCACGGCCTCGATCCGGTCTCGCAACTCGATCTCCGCGTCACGCAGCTTGTCGCGCGACTCACGATAGGCGTCGTCCGTTCCGGGCATCAGGAGGCTTGAATCTGCCATTTCGTTTCCTTTCCGGTCTGCGATTCGGGGTGATTTCTCCTAACACTTGCCGAGAACGGACGCCGCT
>JAFAHB010000046.1 GCA_019237435.1 Vulcanimicrobiota bacterium | reverse complement strand
GAGTCGTGAACGCGCGCGTTTCGGGGCACCTCGATACGTTTGCCGAGGATCGCCTGCCGCCGCCAGGGCTGATGCCGAGCCTGATCCTCGACGGGCTAACGTATCCCGCGCGAATCAACGCAGCCGAAGAACTTTTGGACCGGCGCGTTTCCAGCGGCGAGGGCGAGCGCCGTTGCATCGTCTTGCCAAACGGTGGAGAGTGGACGTACGCCCAGCTTTTGAGCGCGGCGAATCGCATCGCTCGCGTGCTCGTTGACGACCTCGGCGTCGAACCCGGCAATCGCATCTTGCTGCGCGCGCCGAACACGGCGATGCTCGCCGCCTGCTGGTTCGCGGTGCTCAAAGCGGGCGCGATCGCGGTCACGACGATGCCGCTCTACCGCGCGGGCGAGCTGCGCTTCATGATGGAGAAGGCGCAGGCCAAGCACGCGCTTTGCGACGTTCGGTTGCGCGACGAGCTCGATCGCGCGTGCCTGCAGTATCGCGGCGTTCAAACGCTCTACTTTGGTCCCGACGGCGGCGGCTCGCTCGAGCGAGCGATGGCGTCGAAATCCGACAACTTTGCCGCGATCGCTACGGCTGCCGAAGACGTCGCGCTCATCGCCTTCACCTCCGGCACGACCGGAACGCCGAAGGCCGCGATGCACTATCACCGCGACCTGCTCGCGATTTGCGATACCTACGGCGCGCGCGTCTTGCAACCGTACTCCGGGGACCTCTTTTGCGGGAGTCCGCCCTTGGGCTTCACCTTCGGACTGGGCGGCTTGCTGCTCTTCCCGCTTGCCGCGGGCGCCGCGACGCTGCTGCTCGAGAGAGCCGGCCCTGCGGAGTTGCTCGACGCGACGCAACGTTTCGGCGTTACGACGATCTTCACGGCTCCGATCGCATATCGCACCATGCTGGGTTCGCTCGCTCGACACGATATTTCGACGTTGCGTACCTGCGTCTCGGCCGGCGAAATGTTGCCGCGCGCCATATGGGAGGAGTGGCGCGCAAAGACGGGACTCGCAATCTTAGACGGTATCGGCAGCACGGAGATGCTGCACATTTTCATCGGCTCGCCCCCGAACGACGCGCGCGCCGGCTCGACGGGCCGTGTCGTGCCCGGCTACGCCGCCGAGGTCCACGATGACGACGGCAAGCCGGTTCCCGACGGTACTGTTGGGCGCCTAGCCGTCAAAGGCCCGACGGGCTGCAAGTATTTGCAGGACGAGCGTCAGGCCAACTACGTGCAGCACGGGTGGAACTATCCAGGCGACGCCTATCGCAAAGACGCCGACGGTTTTTTTTGGTACGTGGCGCGCATGGACGACATGATCGTCTCCGCCGGCTACAATATTTCGGGTCCGGAAGTCGAACAAGCGCTGATCGCGCACGCCGACGTCAAAGAGGTCGCCGTCGTCGGAAAACGCGACCCCGAACGCGAAACCAATATCGTCAAAGCCTTCGTAGTTTTATCGGACGGCTGCGCGCCCACACCCGCGAAGGCCGACGAACTTCGGGAGTTCTGCAAAACGGAGATTGCGCCGTTCAAAGCACCGCGCGAAATCGAGTTCGTCGCCGAGTTGCCGCGAACCGAGACCGGCAAACTCCAACGTTATAAATTACGCACTCAGCCGTAAGCTGCTCGAACCGGCCGACCACATCCGACTCGTACACATTCCTCGCGCGACCTCGTGTCGCGCTCCTATCGACTGCCTCGCGCCTTTCGCACTCCTGCTCCGGCGCTCGGTCAGACGATCCTCTTCGGAACGTGGTCGACCGGCTCGAGCAGAATTACGACTGAGCCCGGGGGAGGATGGCGGTCGCTTCGATCTCTACCTTCGCGCCCTCTTCGAGTAGCGCGGCGACTTGAATGAGCGCCATCGCCGGATAATGCGGACCGACGATCTCGCGATACGATTCGCCCAGCTTGCCCAGATTCTGACGGTATTCGCTCTTGTCCGTGACGTACCACGTCAGCCGCACGAGATGTTCGGGCGCGCCGCCCGCCGCGCGCAACACCGCAATGACGTTGCGCAACGCCTGACGTGCCTGCTCGAGAAAACCCTCGCCCACGAGGTCGCCACCCACGTTCCAGCCGATCTGACCGGAGATTGCGAGGTAGCGGCCTTCGGCGACGATGCCGTTAGAATAGCCGCTGGGGCGCGGCCAACCGTCTGGGTTGATAGCCTCACTCATGCAGGTGCTCCTTTGCGCAGCAGCGGCGTCAGCGACGCGCTCACGACGAGGTTTACAGCTAAGGCGTAAAGCGCGATGAAGCCTGTCAGGGAGCCGCCGAAGGCGTGCAGCGTAAAGTTCGAGGTGAAGTTGCTTGCATAAGCCATCGCGCAGCTGGCAACCAACCCGCAAGCCCAGCCCGACAGCAACGCCGCGGGATGAAACCAGCGTGTCCAAAGCCCCAAAACGAACGCCGGAAAAATCTGCAGCATCAGCGCTCCGCCCAAAAGCTGAAAGTCGATCGCGTACGGGACCGGTACGAAGAAGATGAAGAGCAGCGCGAAGGCCGCGACTGCCAGCGTCAGCAGCTTCGCGACGCGCGTCTCGACCGAAGAACGCTCGGGTGAGAACTCACGGAAAACGTTGCTCGCGAACAGGTTTGCCGCGCCTATGCACATTATTGCCGCCGGCACGAGAGCTCCGATCACGATTGCGGCATCGGTGATGCCGGTAAACCAGTCGGGAAAGTATCGAGCGAAGAGTAGCGGCACGACGTTGGTAGCATCCTTTGAGACGATGCCCGAAGCGGCAGCACAGTAGCCGAGCAACGCCAGCAGCCCCAGCAACAGGGAATAAATCGGCAGCAGCGCTGCGTTGCGGCGAATGACTTCGCGGCTGCGTGCGGCGAGCACGCTCGTGATTGAGTGGGGATAGATGAAGAGCGAAAGAGCCGATCCGAACGCCATCGATGCATAAGTAAAGTATTGAGGCTGCGTCAGATAGATCTTTGCCGGATGCGGCCGGTGAGCGAGCGCCGCGGCGGCGAGGGCAAAGACGTGGGCCCATCCTCCCAATCGCGGCGGGATCACGGTGATCGCGGCAATGACGGTCGCATAGATCAGGGCGTCCTTGACGAATGCGATTAACGCCGACGCCCGCAGGCCGCTGACGTACGTATACGCCGCAAGCAGAATGAAGGCGACGGTCAACGCCGTTAATCCGCCGCCGGCACCGAGTATGGTGAACTGTCGGAAGACGGCACGCATCCCGACGAGCTGCAACGCGATGTACGGCATCGCCGCGACGACGCCCGTCACGGCGATCGCCACCTCCAGCGTCCGGCTGCCGTAACGGTCGCGAACGAAATCGGCCGTGGTAACGTACCCGCGGGCGCGCGCGATGCTCCAAAACCGCGTAAGGACCACGAGCGCGATGGGGTAAGCGATCGTCGCATACGGAACCGCGAAGAATCCGAGTGCGCCGACTCCGTAGACCAGCGCCGGCACCGCGATGAACGTGTAGGCGGTATAGAGATCGCCGCCGAGCAAGAACCATGAGACGATCGTTCCGAAACTGCGGCCGCCCAACGCCCATTGCTCGAGTTGCGCCAAGTCGGCGCCACCCCAACGCGAAGCAAAAAACCCCAGTACCGTAACGCCTAATACTGCGGCGCCTAAAATGATCGCGGCGCTAGGTATCGTGACGTCCTCGCGTCGTTGCGACGAAAACCCCGAGCAAGCCGGCCGTAACGATGACCCATGCAAGCTGATACCAGTAGAAGAAGGGCATTCCAAAGAGCGCGGGTCGAGCGTGGTTATACAGCGGCGGGATGAGCGTTCCAACGAACGGCAACACCAGCAATACGTACCAGCGCATTGCCGCCAGCGTTGGGCGCTTGGCCGGTCGGCTCCTCGACTAGGAAAGTCAAGCCGGCAAAGCAAAGCAGCCCTCGAAGGGTTCTTGCTTGCGAAAGGGCGTGGATAATGTCGGTCACCCAACCTCCTACTGACGCACCGTTCGGGCTACAGCCGAACGTTGCGGCCGGGCTTGCCTATCTACTCGGTCTAATCGGTGGGATAATCATGCTTGTCGGCGGCGGAACGAACCGGTTTGTGAAGTGGGCTGCCGCGCAATCCATCACGATGTGGGGTCTCTATATCGTGATTTGGTTTGCGTGGTCGTTCGCAAGCAGCCTCGTTCACGTCTTGGTGCTGCTCTTCCCAGTCATGTGGCTGATCGGACTCCTTTGGTTCGTCTTGTGGATCTGGACGTTCGTGACGACCTTCCAAGGGAAGGAAGTCCGCGTTCCGGTCATCGACGGGTTGACGGAAAGCATTTTCAAGGCACAGCTCGCGTAAGCGAGCCGGAGCTGCATGTCGGGCGCCTCAGCTTCAGTAAGGGCCGCTCGAAGAGATACGTCACGAAGGCCGCCTGTGCGATCGTAGTTGCGAAGGCGGCCTCGGTATAGCGCGTTTGCCACAGCGGATCGTAATGCGGATCGCCGCTATAGGGCGGAATAGCGTGTGCGAAGAGCTCGCGTGC
>JAFAHB010000113.1 GCA_019237435.1 Vulcanimicrobiota bacterium | reverse complement strand
GACCATTCTCGAGTGCGCCGGGATTCCGGCTCCAAGGGTCGTCAACGGCATCGAGCAGATGCCGATGCATGGCACCAGCTTTGCATACACCTTCGAGGACGCAAACGCACCGGAACGCCACACGCAGCAGTACTTCGAGATTTTCGGCAATCGCGCCATGTACAAAGACGGCTGGATGGCCAGCTGTCGCTTGGACCGAGCACCGTGGGGATTGGACCCGGCGTCCCTAGCGAAGTTTGCGCCCGGCGTTTACGATCCCGAGAAGGATACGTGGGAGCTTTACAACCTCAACGAGGATTTCTCGCAAGCTAATAATCTGGCTGCGCAGTATCCTGAAAAACTCAAGGAGCTCGAAGATCTGTTCTGGCAGGAGGCCGAGAAGTATAACGTTACCCCACTCTTGGGGGGACTTGCAGTCTTTTGGGGATTTCTTCCAAGCGCCGCCGCCGGCAAGACGAAGTTTGTCTTTTATCCCGGCGTCCAAAATGTGCCGCAAGGCCTGGTGCCGCACCTATTTGGCACCTCCTATGCAATTGAGGCCGACCTCGAAATTCCGGACAAAGGTGCGGAAGGGGCCATCGTTGCAAACTGCGACTTTCTCGGCGGTTTTTCGCTCTACGTGCAACACGGCAAGCTGCATCATACGTACGCCTTCTTGGGCATTCCGCCGACGCCAAAAGGACCGCCGCGCCCCATTTTGCAGAAGTTGATCGAAAAGACCGGACATCTCGCTCCGGTGTTCAGAAGCTACACGCTCAGCTCGCAGGAACCGTTGCCGACGGGGCATGTGATCGCGCGATTCGAGTTCATCGCTGACGAACCGAAGCCCGGAACCGGCGGGCAGACGAAGCTCATCGTAAACGGTAAGACCGTTGCCGAAGGGCGCCTCGAACACACGGTGCCGCTCATCTTCTCCGCGTATGCGTGCATGGACATCGGCTGCGATAACGAGAAGCCGGTATCCTGGACGTACAAATCGCCGTTTCCGTTCACCGGTGCGATCAAGACCGTGACGTTCGATCTTGAACCGCACGCGCCTAAGAGCGAAACGGAAAAAACCGAAAATCAAAAAGAGCGCGAGCAAATGAAAGTAGTGGCGGGAGTCCACGGCTGACGCGGTGGCTCAGCTCAAAAGCGTGCTCGACGGCGATTCTCCGAACATGGCGCGGTAATCGGCGGCGAAATGCCCCATGTGCCAGAAGCCCCATGCGGTCGCGACGTCAATGATTCGGGTGTGAGCTTTCCTTGAACGCCGAAGGGCCCGGCGAACGCCATTGAGACGAATGCGCTTGAGATAATCAATCGGCGTCAAGCCGGTTACGGCCTGAAACGCATTGATGAGCGAGCGCGATCGCATCCCCGAAATCGCGCTCAAGTCCAGCAGCGTGATCGTGCTGTCGACGTGAGCGCGCATGTAGGTTTCGCAGGCGCGGACCGCCGATAGCCGCCGGGTGTGCGATCTGGGTGCCTCGACCGAACGGTGCGGATGACTCTCCAGCACTGACGCGAGCAACGGTACGAGCGTCCCGGGCAGTGCTTTGACCAAACTCCCGCGGCGCAGCGAGGAGCGCATCGTGATAGCGCTTGAAAATAGCAGATGGATTTGCGCGCGCAACTTAGCGGCGTTGTGACGGTCGCGCGCGAGCGCTACCCCGTGAATGTTCTCGGTAAGTGCGAACGCGTCGGGGGTGTCTGGAAATGCCCGAACGAGCGCCGCCGTATCTATTCCAACTTGGAAGAACGCTCCTGCCCCTTCGGCGCGAACGTCCACCGACGAGCTGGTTGCCGCAATCGTCGCGGAGTCGACCGGAGAACCAAACCAGCGGGCGCGCGTGCGCGGATCGGCGACCACGCCGATCATCGTCGCTTGCGGATTGAGCGCGGCTTCGACTTGAAAGCCCAGATTAAACTGTCTCCATGAAAGCTCAAGCGGCGGCGCGTTGAGAATCCGAGCCCGCATCGCGAAATCCCCGGGCTCGAGCTGAGTCCAGGTTAGGGTATTGGCCGCATAGACGGCTTCCATGACGTACGAACCGGTACTAAATTCTTCGGCAAATCCGATACGGTAATATAGGGCGGCCTAGAAAGAATCCGCTTACTCGGGCTTTCAGCAAGCTAGCTACTACGCCCTCCACCAGCACGCCCAAGCGCGCTTATAGCTGGAACGTATAACCGAAAAGCGGGCCCGCCAGCGTCAAGCGCTGCACGTGATCCACGGGTGTGAAGCCGTTGAAATTGAGAGCCCGGTATACGGCCACGAGCGTCTGACCATGGTTGAACGCATATCCGAATCCGCCGTAAGCCTGCCAACTCTGATTTGGGATGGAGTTGATGCTGCTACCATAGTCGGCGTAGTACGGCAAGAAGAAGTGGTTGTCGCCGAAGAAGGCTCTCCCGCGAAGGCCGACGATCAGGTCGCTCAGATAGTCCGAGTGCGCGATCGAGCCGGAGGGCGCGATCACCCCGCGTCTGCCTACGATCGTCGCGTTGTAATCGAAGGTCACGTTCGTCGGAAACTCTCGCAGGCCGCTAAATAAGCTGAGATCGGCGTTATGACCGTGCGCGATCGAGTAACCCGCCGCAACTTCCCAAATCGCGGTCGACAGATGGGCGTTGGTATCGAGGGTGATGGGAATTTGGAGTCTTCCGCGAGGGCCTGCGAACGTTGTGCTCACGGTCGAACTCGCCGAGGCGTTCACGTAAATCACGTCGGCGAAGACGTCAACATCGCCCTTGCGCGCATCGGTGAAAAACATTGCCGCGGAGTTCAGTTTCGGAAGATAGTCGTTGGGCCCAATGTTGATACTGCTCTCGATGATGTTCTTTGGCCGGTGAGGCAACGTTGGGATCGAGTATTGAAAGGCGCCCCCGACGTTGGTGAGCCATAAGTAGGGTGCCAGCGTTACGTGAAGCTGGCCGTCGTACTGCCGATCCATCAGGGTCGGAGTCGACGCTGGCGCAGGTGAGGGCATTGGCGTTGCCTGAGACGTCTCCGGCTGTTGAGCTAAGGCCGGAGCGCCCAATACGACTAACGTCGCAGTCAGTAAGCCGACAAGGCTAAGAAAGCGTTTCATTGCCGCCTTAGTATATGCGTCACTCGCGTACTGAGCTATCCGAAAATGGCAAAGTGAGATTGTTCTTATGGCAAAGTGAGCTTGTTCTTAACGTAAGGCGAAGAGGCCGAGTACGGCGCTGCCGAGGATGAAGAAGACGGGATTGATTTTCGTTTTCACCACTGCGTAGAAGGTGATCAGGCCGACGATCAACGTCAGCCATCCAGTAATCGCGCCTTTGCCGAACGTGATCAGCCCGCCGACGGCCAAGCCGATCGCAACCGGGCCAAGACCCTTTTGAATCGAATCTCGCCACGGCCAGTGCTCGAGCCGTTTCCATACCCGTCCGACCAGGAACGTCAGAATGCCGGTCGGCACGAAGAATGCGAGCGCACAAACCAGCGCACCGAGAAAGCCGCTGACGAGCTGTCCGACTTCGGCGACCATCATCATGTTGGGGCCCGGCGACATCTGACCCGTGCTGTAGACGTGCGTGACCTGATCGCTGGTAAGCCAATGATGAACTTCGACGATCTGCACCTTCATCTCGGGGAAGGCGGCCATGCCGCCGCCGATAGTCAGCAGCGATAGATACGCGAAGACGCGGATCAGTGCAGGGATCTGATCCACTCTTCTTGCTCCTGGGCGGGTTTCTCAGGTTCGGTATGCGGACGATAGGTGAAGATCGCTACGGCGCCGACGGCGAGCAGCGTAATGGGAACGCCCCACTTGAAATAGTTGATTCCCAAAATCGCGGCCATCACGAAGAACGCGTCATAAAAGCCGCGCAATGACTTCTTGCCAATCTTATACCAAGTGGCGGCGATGAGTCCGGTAGCTGCGGCGGCGACGCCGCGTAACGCGGCCGCGGCCAACGGCCGTGCATGATGTTCGGCATACACGATGCCGGCACCGACCATGAAAAGGAATGCCGGTAGGCACATCCCGATCAGGGCGGCCGCGGCGCCGAGCCATCCGGCAAGACGATCGCCGGCGAGAATGGCCATGTTCGTCGCATTGAGTCCCGGCAGCGTATTGCTGATCGACGTCATCTCTAAGAACTCGACGTCGTCAAACCACTGCTTATTGCGCACGAGCGCGTCACGCAGGTATGCGATGACCCCGCCTCCGAAGCTCGTCGCGCCCACGAGCAAAAACGTCAGGAAAATGGCGAGCGGTGAAACTCTCGTCCGCGGGGAGGTCGTCGCCGGCGTTGCCGCAGATGGTGCCGTCGCCATGGATACTTTAGTGTACGTTATCGCGCCCGGGCGGGCTATCCAAAAAGCGCACGAGCTCCCAGCTTCGTCGAAGACGGTGTCACACTTGGTTCTGCCGAACCGATTAGGACTGGGAGGAGGTCCAAAGGCATGATTCGCAGCGCCTTATTCTTATTAGCGATTGTCGCGTTGACTGGGCAGGCCTCGACGTCGGGCGGCTCGACGCGACATCTGGTCTATGAGTTCGGTTACAACACGCCGGTTGCGAGTTCCGGAAACGGAACCGGAACCATGGCGGTGGATATCTCAGCGGCTCCTGACGGGGGTCTCACGGTCAGCGGCGCCGACCACTGGTGGAACACGGTGCGTCCGCGGGCGACGAATACGTGTGAAGTCTATGCCAACGGCAAGGTCTCGTGTTCACAACGACCCAACACGATCTCGCCGATGCAGTGGACGCTCTTTCCGATGCTCGGAAAGGATTACTTCAAGGGTTTGGGTCCACAGGGAACCTGGAGCCGCAACTTCGAGATGTACGCGGCAATCGTCCCCGGCGCGTCGGGCTTCGCAGGCCAACCATACACGTGGAAATTCGCGTATACACTGGTCGGAAAGGGCGCCATTCCAAAGGCCGAACATAGTTTTCTGATCGAGACGAACGGAACGTTCGATCAGCAAGGCGGGACGTTCCGCAACGGAAAGTCAAAATAGCGTATTGCCTACGATCCGGTGGCGAAAATCCCCGTCGTTGTGCGAGACGTGCGCACCCATTACCCGCAGCGAAACGTCTACAACAACGACCTTATAGAACTGAAACTGCTCAAGGACTCGGGCTGGAAGTAGTCACCGGCAACCCGCACAGCGCGCTAAAATAGGAACGGAAGCTCGACCAGCCGCACCAGGCCATAAGCGGTTGCGATGCCTCCGATGACAATCAGCGCCAAGTGACGCGGAAAGACGAGTTTCGTGCTGATGCCTGCGAGGAACGAAACGCCCGCGAAGATGACCGTCAAGAGCAGAAAATCGTCGGCGTGACGGTTCGCGACGATGGCCGCCTCAAAGTTCGCGTGCGCGTCGGCCTCCCATTTCGAACCCTGCGTGCGGGTTCGCAGTGTGTATTGTGGCATGACAAAGGGCGAGGATGGAGCGCGAGGGTTCTGAAGCGGTCGAGTCGCGAGCCACGCGCGCATTGCAGGCCGCATTTCGGGACGCATGCGGGCAGCGAGAAAATCTGCCATGCGTTGGTCGCGGCGATCGACGGCGTCGAGATAGTTCAGGAACACACCCACGTCGATCGCGGTCAGGACATTCGAGCGATCGGAGGCCTCGGCAGCATAGGTGTGCTCGGCATCGGCGCGGTTATAGAGCTGGGCCTGACGTCCGTCCCAGCGGCCGGACTGGTAACTGCAGATCGCAGTCAGCACCGCGGCAATCGAGATGAGGACTACGGAGGCAACGTCTACAACTCGGTCAGCTCGTTGATGTTCCATCGCTCGTTACATTCTTCGGATAGACGCGTTATCCAGCACGTGTTAGAGTCATGGTACCGTCAAGGCTCCTGGGCGGTTATTTCGTATGAAAAAAAATAGGCGACCTGCGGCATGGCACTAGCGAAGATACTGGCGGTGGTCACGCTGGTCTCGCTGACCCTTGGGGCGGGTTTGCAGGTCGATCGCGACCACCTCAGAGCGATTCTCAAGAACATCGGTTTGCTTGGGCGCGCGTTGTTGGCGAATTTCGTGATCGTGCCGCTCCTCGGGGTTCTGATCGCTAAGGTCTTTCGGCTGCCGGGACCCATCGCGACGGGCTTTCTCTTGATGGCGATCGCACCGGGCGTGCCCTTCGTGCTCGCGCAGGTTCGTAAACGCGGTGGCAGTTTGGGTTTCGCAGTTGCTTTGGCATTCTTCTTGCCGCTCCTATCCATTGTGACCGTGCCGATTACAGCCGACCTGGTGCTGCCGACCGCGGCGAAGGCACAGCTGCCGATGGCGCGGTTCGTGATGACGCTCGTGCTTTTTCAGTTGGTGCCACTCTTGGTTGGAATCATCGCAGGCGGTACGTGGCCGACCGCGGCGGCAAAGTTGGCACGCTGGCTGCAAATCGTCTTCTTTGCAACCGCAATCCTCTTGGTAGTTTCGCTGATGCCGACAATCGCTCGCGACGTTGGAATTATTTTCGGCTCCGGCGGCATGTGGGCAGCTTTTTGCCTCGTAATCTTGTCGCTCGGCTCAGGTTGGTTGTTGGCAGGACCGCGACGTGAGGATCGGCGAGTGCTTGCGATTGGAACGGGCCTGAGAAACATCGGCCTTGGTGCGTTGATCGCTACGTCAAGCTTTGGCAGGCCGGAAGTGGCGGCAATGGTGATCGCGTATTTCTTGATTCAGTTTATCGTCGTGAGCATTGTCGGCGTCTATTTCACGCGCACGGCGGAAAAGGCTCCGGCGTGACGCCGCTAATCGTCTCGAAGTTCGGCGTCTGGACGTTTACGACGATCGACTACATTTCGCTGATTGCGGCCACCACGAACGCCTTCAACGGCGCCCTGCTTGCGCGCCGGCCCGACCACTACAAGCACTTCACGGTCGCCGGCATCATCATTCTAGCATACGCCGGCGGTATCGGCGGCGGCATCATCCGCGACGTTCTCGTCAATAAGGTGCCCGCGCCGCTCGAAAACCCATGGTATCTATTTGCATGTCTCGGCGCAGCGACGGT
This sequence comes from Vulcanimicrobiota bacterium, assembly GCA_019237435.1. Classification (GTDB taxonomy): domain Bacteria; phylum Vulcanimicrobiota; class Vulcanimicrobiia; order Vulcanimicrobiales; family Vulcanimicrobiaceae; genus Cybelea. Next base: position 1,203 of record JAFAHB010000113.1, on the reverse strand, counting down.
GGCGTTGCTCGTTGATTACGGCACCGAGCAGCGTTTCAAGGACGGGCTCTTTCAGTTCATGACCGCCTTTTCGTTGCCGTGGTATGCGATCGTCGGTGTGCAGGCCGCCATGGGCGCCAAGCTTGGCTACGCGGCGGCAGTACTCATCGGAATAATTGCGACGACGGCGGGACGCTGGATCATCGACGTCGCCTGTAACGTCGTGCCCAAACAGCTCGTGCGCGGCGAGTTTTTCGTTACTGCTGCGGCCCTGACGGGCATCGCGTATCTCGTTTGCAATCAGGTCTTTAGCCTCGATATAATTCCGTCCACGGCTATCGCGTTTTTCGTTGGTTTCGGATTCCGCCTAATGTCTCAAGCCTTGGGCTGGGAAGAGTGGGAACCGTGGGAGCCCGCAGAGCTCAAGGAAGGCGAAAAGGCGCGCAAGACGCTAGGCGAGGGACTCAAGGCAGAGCTCGACCGTTAGGACGCGCTTGCCCGGTCATTCATGAATTGCAATGTCGGTTTTCCAAAGGCGGATCATCGCATAGAATAGGAACGCCGTGCTTATTCCGAAGAGCAGCATACCGTCACCCGCTTCAACGGCGCCCATCATGCGCCAGTCGCGTTCCGGTGAGAGGCCCGACGCCCCGCGAGTCGTCATCGAGTCGACCGAGTAGAGTGCTGCCTCGGCTGGAGAGCCAAAAGCGCCGAGTCGCACGTAGGCGATTGCCCACACCATCGATTCGACGCCGTGCAGCACGGCTAGAGCCAACGCGACAGCCACAATGACGGCGATCGTTGCAGGCGTGCTTCCGAGATACGTGCGCGGTGATTGCAAAAGTCTAGCTCTGAAGCGTTCGATCAGGTTGACGATCACGCCGACGCCAACCAGATGGATCGTGATCGTTATCGCGATAAGCGCTAAGCTCCAGGCCCAGCTCGCATTCCAAGCGCCCCAACTGCGCATCTTACGAGGTCCGTTTCGAGTGCTTGAGTGAGGCGGCCGTGATGAACGGTCGCCTCACCTGTACACGGTTCGTGGTCTCACGCTCCGGCGTGATGCGCCGCCACCGCCTTTTCGATTTGCGCCTTGACCTCCTCGAGGTTGAACGAAGCACCTTTTTGCATTGGCGGAAACTCGATGGCGGTTTGTGCAAGCTTGCCGACCACCTCTTGCACGAGAACGAAACGCCAGAACTGGTAAACGAAAAAGTGATAGTA
>JAFAHB010000051.1 GCA_019237435.1 Vulcanimicrobiota bacterium | reverse complement strand
CTTTGGCGGGGCCGTGTTCGTACGATCTCGAACGCGACGCTTGATATCTAAATTCAAGGGAGCAAAATTCATGAATTCGCGTCGTTTACTGAATTGCGCCGGCGCCGTCGTAATGCTTGCGGTTGTTTCGGCGTGTGGAACCGGCTCCACGGTCGCGCCGTCAGTCGCTCCGTTCGAAGCGCACTACGTGGGTAAGACATTGTTCCTGAACGGAAGGCCGATAACGGCGGCGAGACTAAACCCGCTGCCGCGTTACACCCAGCTCGTACCGGATACGCAGCAAGCGCAATACGAGTACGTTTTGAATTACTACGGGTCGTTCGCCAGCATGTTCGACTATCCGAAAAGCGCTGCGATGATTCGCGAGCTCCCAGGCGCCGGTGGCCAAGGGTGCACCAACGTCTTGTACGGTTACGGGAAGAACATCATCTGGAACCCTGGGCGTACCAACGACCTAATTACCAACTATCAGGTTCCGGGTAACTTGGTCCTCAAGACGCTGTATCTTGGCTACACGTACACATCCAGCTGCGCCATGAACGCCGCCGGCGATCTTGCGGTCGGAGTTCTCTTGGGTAACAGTTTCGGTAACGGCGGTCAGGTTGTAATCTTCAAGAACGCGAGTGGCCCGGGTAAAGTCTATAACACGCCCTTGATCAAAGAGTACTTCAACGGTTACGATTCCAAAGGCAATCTATTTGCCGACGGTTTTATTACGCCGTCTAGCTGGGCTCGTCGAGCTTCCGAAGGACAAGAACACCTTCGTTACCATCAAAACGAGCAACTCTCCGGCATTTCCCGGCTCGGTGCAGTGGGACGGCAAGTACCTCACCGTATTCGATCAGGGGTCGAGTCAGCAGACGTATCAGTACACGGTTAGTGGAACGACGGCGACGTTGAAGCACACCGTACAGTACACCGGCGCGAGCGATTGCGCGCAAACCTGGATCGTCAAAGGCTTGCTCTATTGCGGCGATGCCGGAAACAACGACGGCGAGGTTTACAACTACCCGGCCGGTGGCGCGCCGATTGCAATCCTTACGGGTAGTTTCAACGAACCGCTCGGTGTGGTGGCAGCTCAGAAAATTTAATCCTTTGCTCGGCGGAGGAGAACGCCGCTAAACGCGTCCCGCATCCGAGGCATTGGGAGGCGTTCAATGCCATGGTCAGAGATTAAGGCATCGCGTACGCAGGCCCAAATGCTGACAGAAGCGCGTTTCACCCGTTTAGTTCGGAGTTCTGTCCTCTATTGGTTGTCGACTGGCAGTCTCGACCCGCTGCGCCTGTCAAAATGTCGATCGACCGCGCGGGAAACATGTACGTGGGATGTTACAATTCGGGAAACATCTACGTGTACGCGCCGCCGTTCACGCCTTCGAGCGCGCCGGAAGTAACTATGCCGATACCGGGCAATCCGGTGTCAGGGGGTCTCAGCGTAAAACCTTAGCCTGTCAAGACGAAGACGTTTCTAGCAATCGCGAATGGGCGCGCGGCGCCGAATCGAGCTGGGCGCGATGGCGTGGTTTCTGCGCGAGGTCGTACCGAAGCTCGATGCCTCCACGCTTGCGAAGATCGCGAAGGCTACGGGCCTGTCTCTTGCGGCCTGCTCTCGCATCCGCTCCGGAGCTCGCGTCCCGCATCCGAGGCTACCCGAGCCTTACTGCTTGTCAAGCCGAGCGAGCTCATGCTATGTTTTCGGAATACGGCCGCTCTGCGGGCCGGCTAATGACGGCCCCTGCAAACGCCGACAGCACGGTTAATCCAAGAGGGTGGAGGATCTGTGAACTATCGCTTGTCGGTCGGGTTCGTTACACTTTTGATCGCGGTCGCTGGCTGCAGCGGCGTCGCCAATCTTCCATCAGCGCCCGCCAATCAAGCGGCGTTTTCACCGGCGCTGCAGGTCTCCGGGCGAACCGCTCATTCCCGTCCAGGCAGTTCGTCGACGTTTCAGGTCGTCTACACATTCCAGAACAGTACGGACGGCGGAAATCCCTTTGCAGGTCTGACCGTCGACAGCCTGGGAAACCTTTACGGCACGACGAGCTCGGGCGGCAGCGGTTTTGGCACCGCCTTCGAGCTGAAGAATACGGCCAAAGGTTATAAGTACGTCGTATTACATACGTTCGCTGGCGGCAGCGACGGCGCGGCTCCCTACGCCCGCTTGATACCGGGCGCCGCAGGGAAACTGTACGGGACCACGGTGAACGGCGGCGGCGGAGCCGGAACGGTCTTCGAATTGCTGCCGGGCAAGACGCCCCGTACCGAACGCGTGCTGTATGCTTTTACTCAGAGCGTCCAGGGCGCCAATCCGTCCGCAGGGGACCTGACGATCGACTCAAGCGGCGCAATCTACGGCACCACGCAATATGGCGGCGCCTACGGGCAGGGCGCCGTCTTCAAGTTGTCGCCGGCAAAGGGAGCCGATAAGGAAAAAGTCCTGTACAGCTTTGGTGCGAACTCAAGCGACGGTACGCAGCCGTACGCCGGGGTCACCCTTGACCGGGCGGGAAACATTTACGGCACCACCGCGCTCGGCGGCCAAGGTTACGGCACCGTCTTCGA
>JAFAHB010000037.1 GCA_019237435.1 Vulcanimicrobiota bacterium | reverse complement strand
CTTCGCCGCAATGACGCGTCCCGACACGTTACGCACCGGTAAGCCGGCGGGCGCCGCGGAGCCGATCCTGCAAGAATGGCCCGAGTTTTACCGGCGCTACGGATACGGGCTGTCCGTCTTTGACGAAGGCGGCGACCATATCGTCGGACACACCGGCGGCATCTCGGGATACACCGCATGCATGCAGATGAATCTCACGCGCGATTTCGGCGTCATCGCGTTTGCCAATCTCGTCGAGGCACCCCTTCATCCGTGTGCGATCGTGCGGTATGCGATGGCGGTGCTGCGTGCACAGAGTCTGGGCCAGCCTCTTCCGCCGCAGCCTGCACCGGCCGATCCGGCACGCGTCGAACCCGCCGGCGACTACGCCGGCACGTATTCCGCGCCTGACGGCTCGGCCGTTCGGGTTGTCGCCGCCGGCGCTCGCCTCCAGATGGTCGATGCCGGCCGGAGCTTCACACTCTACCCGCGCGGCCCCGATCTCTTTTGGTCCGACGACCCGAAGTACGCGACGTACCTATTAGTCTTCGGGCGCGACGCTCGCCGGAGCGTCGTCGAAATGACGTACGGATCGCAGTGGTACGCGAACGAGCGATATCACGGAGCACTCGCCTTCGCCCATCCGCAATCGTGGAATGCGCTCGTGGGCCGTTACGAGAACACCTATTTCGGTCAGCCCGCGATCACGCGCGTCCTCATCGTAAAAAACCGGCTCACCTTCGATGGGACCGACACCTTACGCCCGCTTCCAAACGGAACGTTCGCGCTCGGCAATTCCGTCGTTCGCTTCGGAGGCTACGCCGGAAACGCGCCGCAACGGCTCGACATCGACGACACACACCTCTATCGCGTCGAGCTGCCGTGACTTACGACCGTAAGCGCACCGCCGCAATTTGGGCATTGGCGATTCATCGCTTGCGCGCAATTGGAACAGAACGTGCACTCGTACGAGCAGGCCCATGCGTCAGAGGCATCGTGCAGCAAACGCCCGCAACGCTCGCAGGAGCTTTTCATCCCAACGGCTATATGGCGCCATTCTCAGCGTGCCCTTGCGCGGGTATCTGGTATAAGGGGGAATCACATGAAAGCGGTCGTCGTCGAACATCGCGGTGAAGCCGGATCGCTCAAAGAGATCGCTATGCCGCAGCCCGGCGAGCGCGAGATATTGGTGCGCGTTGTCGCTGCCGGCGTGAATCCGATCGATTGGAAGTCGCGCGATCGCGGCGATCGTCCGCTGCCGTTTGTTCTCGGCCAAGACTTTGCGGGCGTCGTCAGCGCATTGGGCGCTCGCGTTTCGAAGTATCGGGAAGGCGAGCGCATCTTGGGCATCGCACGGACGCACGGTGCCTACGCCGAGTATACGATCGTTCCCGAAGAAAGCCAGTACGAGCCGGTCGCTAAAATTCCCGACGGCGTCGGTGACGCCGATGCCGCGGCATTGCCGACGGCGGGATTAACGGCGCTTGCCGGATTGGAATGGTTGCGCGTCGGCCAAGGCACCACATTGTTGGTCAACGGCGCAACGGGAGGAGTCGGCGGCTTTGCCGTGCAGATAGCCCACGATCGCGCCGCCCGGATCATCGGAGTCGCGCATTCCGGCAGCGAGGCATTCGCGCGCGACCTGGGCGTGGATCAGTTCGTTGCCTACGATACCGAAGATGTTGTCGCAGCGGTGAAAGCGGCGCATCCTGCCGGCGTGGACGCCGTGCTCGATCTCGTGAGTGACGCCGAGGGGCTCAAAAGAATCGCCGGTCTCGTGCACGCCGGTGGACGCGTCGTTTCAACCATCGGCGCGACCGACGCCGATTGGTTTGCTGCGCGTAAAATTGACGCCGTCAATCTTGTCGTGTTCAAGACACTGCAGTCATCGCACGCCGGATTACGTACGCTGCTCGAGCTCGTCGAAGGGCAGCGCTTGCGCGTCGCGATCGCCGAGGAACGCCCGCTCTCCGAAGCCGTCGAGGCGCTCGACGAGAGCAAACGCGGCTCGGTCAACGGCAAGATCGTGATTACGGTGGGATGAAGACAGCTCTGCGTTGTCATCCTGAGCGCGCCGCGCAGCGGCGCAGTCGAAGGGCCCGGGCACTCCAGCCGCAGTGTTCGCATTGCGCCGGGCGTAGCGACCGTGGTAGTGTCGGAGTAGAGTGTTAGGCCAACGGCCACATTGAAACGCCAAGAGGCACCGCAGCGATGCGGTGCCTCTGTTCTTCGTTCGCTGTCATCCTTCGGACAAGCTCAGGATGACACTGCGGGCTCAGGATGACACTGCAGGCTCAGGATGACAGAATAGTGCCTACTTATTCTTGAAGCGGGCGACGCGCTTTTCGTTGTAAGCCGCGAGGCCTTCTTTGGCGTCCTCGCTCTTGAAAAGCAAGGACTGCAGCTCTCGCTCCAGCGCGAGCGCGTCTTGCAAGGGAAGCTCCGAACCGGTTTGGACGCTCCGTTTGATGTGACCGACGGCCATCGGCGCTTTGTTCGGCGAACAGAACTGCTTTGCGTAATCGATGATTTGCTCGCGGAACTCTTGCGCGTTGCCCTCGTAGAGATCGTTGATCATGCCCCACTCGAGCGCTTGTTCGTAGCTGACCGTTTTGCCCGTGGTCATCATCTCGATCGCGCGCGACTTGCCGACCAGCCGCGCAAGACGCTGCGTCCCGCCGGTGCCGGGAAGAACACCCAGTGCGACCTCGGGCAGCCCGATCTTGCCGGCATCCTTACGAGCGATGCGAATGTCGGCGGCCATTGCAATTTCCAATCCGCCGCCCACGCAGTGACCGTTGAGCGCGGCGATCACGAGCTTAGGCGTCTGCTCCAGCCGCTGCAACGTTTCGTTGGAATGCAGGCAGAACATGTACTTGAACTCAGGCGTCACCGCATTGAGCATCGCAATGTTGGCGCCGGCGGAGAAGAACTTCTCGCCCTTCCCCGTGAGCACGATCACTTCGACGTCCTGATCGAAACGCGCGTCGAGAATCGCTTCGTCGAGCTGGCGCATCATCTCGTGCGTGTACGTGTTTGCGGGCGGGTCGTCCATCTCGACGAACGCCACGTGACCCTCTTTCCAATAGTTGATAACGCGTTTGCCGTCGTGCGAACGGGCTTCGCGTCCGAACGGCGTCTGCTGCGCAACTCCATTAACGGTCGTGCTCATGATAACTTTCCTTTGGGTGCGATCCAGTTGGGATCTTTGAAGTACTCTTTCAGTTTGGCTTCGTCGGCCTCCGTCGGCAGCACCGTTGGTGCGTACGCGTGCCACTCCTCTTCGGTGAGCGCGCGGCCGTCGACCGCATAGCGCCGGCCGGCAAAGTCGCCGATCTTGCGATTGAATCGCATCTCGGGGAGGTATAGTTTCGTTTCGCTGGGGTTCACTTCGTTGACGCGAGCGACCGTCGCGAGAGCTTCGTCGTAGAACTGCTGGCGGGCGCGCTCGTTCAGATGGCCTTTGTCGGCTTGCTCGCCGGCGACCTTGTCCTCATCAACGCGTCCCTTGATGCCCCACGTATAGGCCCATTGCGCCGAGCCGGAATGATCGGTGCCGAAAAGATCGAGCGAACCCGAGAACCATTTATTGTAGTACTTTTGCTGCAGGTCGACCGGAATGACGCCGGCTTTGGCGATGCGGCGCAACCCCGTTATGCCTGTACCCATATGAAACGATTCCTCGCGCAGCATTGGGCCCATCGAAGCCGCCAGCGGCGCGAAGCTCGAGTGCGAGAGCATGGTGAGCTGAAACTTGCCGTCACGGTCCATGAAATTCGTATATGCGAAGAAGTCCAGCCAATGCGTGACGTCGTCGTTGAAAGCGTTGAGCAAGCGATTCTTCTTCCCAAAGGCTCGGCGCTCGAGCATTTTCTGCGCCTCGATCTTTCCTTCGCTGCCGAAATGCTCGACCATCAAATGACACATCTGGTAGCCGTGGCGGGTTTCTTCGACCATGATCCGCACGAGGGAAGCGAGATCGTATTCGGTCGGCGCGTTGTTTACGAGAAAGCGCTGCTGTTCGTTGGAAGCAAACTCGGTGTCGCCTTGATAGACGACCATATTGAGCACGGCATCGCGCATGCGCTGATCCGGAATCTCGCGAACCTTTTCCCAGCGGCGCTCGCCCTTGAAGTCCCCGAAGTAGATCTCGTTCAGCGGCAACTCGCCGTACTTTGCCTCGAAGGTGTAGCCCGGCATGAAGCGGTCGACGAGCTCGCGGTCGAGGCCGATGTCGCGCCTCCATTCATCGAGCATCGCGATCCAGTCGTCAAAAGTCGATATGCGGTTCACTCTGCTGCCTTCCAGAATATGACGGATTTTTGTCGAACGTCGGGAATACCGTCATACTAAATGGGTGCCCTACCGAAGTCAAGTGTATACGAGCGCCAAGTTGCGCGTCCGAATTCCTTTATCTTCACCCTGTATGGGGACATGGTGAGCCGGCTTGAAGGCGATGGGTCGCTTTGGATCGGTGCGCTAATCCACATGATGAGCGCGTTCGGCGTCTCCTCTGCAGCCGTGCGCCAGGCAGTCTCGCGCATGTCGCGGCAGGGCTGGCTAGCCGTTCGCCGGCGTCGCAATCGGGCCTACTATAACGTGACCGAACGCGGGCGCCGTCGCATCCAGGAGTTGAGTCCGCGCATCTACGGGCCCGTAATCGAGTGGGACGGCCGCTGGCGGCTGCTGATCTATGCGATCGGCGAGGCGCATCGCAAGCGCCGCGAGCGCTTACGCCAGGAGCTCGGCGCACTGGGCTGGGCGCAGCTCTCCCCGAGCACGTGGATCTCGCCTTCAGACACAATCGGCGCCGCGCGCGATGCCGCGCTCGCGACCGGGACGCTCGACGGAGTGAATCTCTTTACGAGCGAGTACCGGGGCCCTCGCGGCGACCGCGAGTTGTTGGAACGTTGTTGGGACGTCGGAAAAATCGCGGCCGCCTACGGCGAGTTCATCGACCGTTACCGAACGCGTCTGGATCGCGAGCGACAACGCAAAGATCTCACTGACGAGGCCGCCTTCGTCGATCGTCTGTGGCTCGTTCACGACTATCGAAAGTTCGCGTACCTCGATCCGGGACTGCCCAGCGAGCTCCTGCCGGCTCACTGGCCGGGCACCTCGGCCGCTTCGCTGTTCCGCGAATATTACGCGCTGCTCGAAAAGAAATCACAACGCTACTTTCATCTTTGCGCCAACGAGTGAAACGGATGGACGCCGCGCAGCGTCGAAGCGCTTAAGACATGCCCAAGCGCCTGCTTTTCGTACTCGCGGCCGTTGCTATTGCCGTTGCGGCCTGCAAGAGCGGTAGTTCGTCGACGCCGCTTCCTTCGGGATCACCGGTCTCGCCGAGCCCGAATCCCTCGATTTCACAAGCTTTGGTCTCGGTGACGGTCGGCGGCACGCACGAACCGCGAATCCCGGTTGAGATCTCGACCCCGAAGAATCCGTCGAGCCCGCGTCCCGGCAAGCCATTTCAGGTCAAAAAGACCGGCAAAAAGGGCGGCACGACGTTCAGAGATCTAAAACCGGACGGAACGTATTGCTGGGTCGCGCTAATCTCCCCGCGCTTCAAGTCGTCGGAATGCGCGAGTTGGGCAATCTGGCAAACCAGCACCATCATGCTCGGCAACTAAGCCAGCTTCCAGCGCATCTTGTTGTCGCCTCGGGCCTTGATTACCACAGTAAACGTCAGCCCTCGGCTCCTAAAGCTGCATCTGGAATCGGGCTTGGTTAGAAAACTCTGACTTAGGAACTAAACTTCGTCGTCGTGCAAATGCAGATGGCAGCCGTCTTCGGCCTCCGAGAGCACGTCACGCGCTTCGGCAAGAACCGCCGTCGAGAGCGGTCGGTTGGGAAGGTCCACCGAACCTTCATCCGCGAGGAAGTCAACTTCGCTCCAGTCCTCCCACGTCTCGAGGGGCTGATCGTCGGCCGACGCGGGGAAGCGTACGCAGAATCCCTGGTCGAGGTGCAGTCCGACCACGATTACTTCCGTGCCGCGGGGGAAGTAGGTTCCGTCCTTCCACAGCGTGCCGTACGTGGTGCTGTACCGGCTGCCGATTCTCAGAGGGTCTTCCATACAAGCCCTATACCCCGAACGGGTCCATCGGTTTCTCGCCGATGTAGGTGAGGACGCTTTTGGTCTCCGTATAGAGCCGCATCGTCTCCATTCCGAGCTCGCGACCGTATCCCGACTGTTTGTAGCCGCCGAACGGCA
>JAFAHB010000201.1 GCA_019237435.1 Vulcanimicrobiota bacterium | reverse complement strand
AGCGCGACGCCGTCGCGCAAGGCGGAACACCTTCGAATCAATATCGAGCGCGACGTTGCAAGCAAAGGTGTCCAAACCGGTTTCGACGCGTATCGGTTTACGCATCGCGCGCTTCCCGGGATCGATCTTACCGATGTCGACTTGTCGATCGAGTTGTTTGGGCGCAAGCTCGCGGCGCCGCTGCTGATCTCGTGCATGACGGGTGGAACGCCCCAAGCCCGGGTCATCAATCAACGCTTGGCGCGCGTCGCGCAGATGCACGGCCTCGCGATGGGATTGGGATCGGGGCGCGTGCTGATCGAATCACCGCGGTCGATTGCGAGCTTCGACGTGCGCGCCGACGCACCCGACATCGTGCTCATGGCGAATCTCGGAGCCGTTCAGCTCAACCGAGGCTACGGCGCGGCGGAATGCCGCAAGCTGGTCGAACTGCTTCATGCCGATGCGCTCGTCCTGCACCTCAATCCGTTGCAAGAGGCGCTGCAGCCCGGCGGCGATACGTGCTTCGGCGGTCTGTTGGAACGCATCGCTCGGCTTTGCGCGCAAGTTGACTTTCCGGTCGTCGTCAAGGAGGTAGGCTGGGGCATTGCCGCACGGGACGTGAGCGCGCTTTTCGGGGCGGGCGTCGCCGCCGTCGACGTTTCGGGAGCGGGCGGAACGTCGTGGAGCGAGGTCGAGCGCTATCGGATCGCCGAGCCCTGGCGTGCGCGCGTGGCAGCCGCGTTTGCGGGCTGGGGAATACCGACGGCCGAATGCGTCGCGGAAGCTCGCGAGGCGAATCCACGCGCAACGCTGTTTGCAAGCGGGGGGATTCGCGATGGGCTCGACGTCGCGAAAGCGCTCGCGCTAGGTGCCGACGTCGTCGGAATCGCCGGCCCCTTCCTGCGCGCCGCAAACGAGAGTTACGAGCGAGCTGAGGCTCTCGCGCGCGAGCTGATCGAAACCTTGCGCATTGCGATGTTCTGCGTTGCCGCGCGCCGGGCACGCGACCTCCGCCACCCGGGTGTCATCCTGAGCGGAGCGACCCCAGGGAGCGAAGTCGAAGGGCGAACGGCGAGGGACGCATGAATCTCAATCTCGACGCGGCCGACGCGTATTGCCGCAGGCTGACCCGCCGCCACTACGAAAACTTCTCGGTTGCGTCGCGGTTCGTCGACGTCGCAACGCGTCGAGACCTCATGCGCATCTATGCCTACTGCCGCACGACCGACGACCTCGGCGACGAGAGTCCGGCGGGAACCGCAATGCTGCGTCTTGAGCGCTGGCGCGGGGAGGTCGAGGGCGTACTCAACGGTGAGCCGCCGGTCCATCCGGTGCTCGTCGCGCTGGTCCCGACGATCGAACGCCGTGCGATTCCGGCGCAACCGTTTCTGGATCTGATCGCCGCAAACGAGCAAGACCAGCGCGTTACGCATTACGCCGACTGGAACGACCTCATCGGTTATTGCCGGCTCTCCGCGGCGCCGGTCGGCAGAATGGTGTTGTGCGTGTTCGGCGTCGCCGAACCGCGCGCGCAAGCGCTTTCCGACGACGTTTGTATCGGGCTGCAGCTTGCGAACCACGCGCAGGACGTGAGCCGCGACGCGCTGATCGGCCGCAGATATCTTGTGGATAACGACGTGGCAACCAGGGGAATTGCGGGCGCCGCGCAAGCCATGGTGGAACGGGCTCGCGCGCTGCTGGCTTCCGGAGAAGAACTCGAACGGTGCGTACCCCGACCGCTGCGGTTGCAGCTTGCGCTCTACCGAATGGGAGGCTTGGCGATTTGCGATGCGATTGCGGCTATCGGGTATAAGACCGAGGATGAGCGGCCAAGCGTCTCCGGCTCAACGAAGGTTTCGCTCGCGCTTCGGGCTGCTTTGCAGAGCCTTCGGTAGCAGGCATGCATAGATGATCAACCTGCAACGCGCGTTGCGAGGGATCACGGAATCCGATCGGCATCGTGCCGAACGCTTCAACCGCGAGATGGCAAAGCGCGAAGCCGGTAATTTCTACTGGGGCTTTATTTCGCTCGGATATCACGAGCGGATGGCGATCTACGCGCTGTACAACTTTGCCCGTCAGGTCGACGACGAAGCGGACACCGTCGGGGTAGAGAATCTGCCCGCGCGTCTGGCCGTGCACCGCAGCCGCATCTCCCGCTGCGTGCGAGGAGAGTACGGCGACGATCCGATTTTGCGCGTGCTCTCGGAAGCGGTTACGCGCTACGGAATCCCGGAGGAAGAGCTCCAAATGCTCGTCGACGGCGTCGAGATGGACTTCACGCGCTCGCGCTACGAGACGTTCGAGGAGTTGCGCGCCTACTGCACTCTGGTTGCCTCCGTCGTGGGGCGCATGTGCGTGCGAATCTTCGGCTTTACCGATCCGATCGCACTCGATCGAGCCGACGATTTGGGGCTCGCGTTGCAGCTGACGAACATCTTGCGCGACGTCCGCGAAGACGCCGTCGACATGAAACGCGTCTATCTTCCTCAAGACGAGCTCGCGCAATTCGGCATTCCCGAACGTGCGCTTTTCAGCGGGCAGATCTACCCGCGGTGGCGCGACCTCGTCGCCCATAGCGTTGCCCGAGCGCGAACGTATTTTGCGACCGGATATGAGGTGTTGCACTACATCCCGCGCAGGCCCGCTGCCTGCGTTCAAACGATGGCCGGGATTTACGAAGAGCTTTTGAAGAAGATCGAGCGCGACCCGGCGTTACCCTTGCGGGCGCGCGCGGCGCTTTCGAAGACCGAAAAGTTACGCGTAGTCGTGCGGTCGTGGCTATCGAGCGCGTAGCCGTCGTCGGCGGTGGGCTTGCCGGTCTTGCGGCGGCCCTTCGCCTCAAAGAATCGGGAGTTCGCGTAGACCTTTTCGAACGTAGCCGTCTGCTCGGCGGACGCGCGACGTCGTTTGAGGTCGACGGCGTGGAAGTCGACAATGGGCAACATGTTTTTCTGCGCTGTTGCACGGAGTTTATCGACTTCGCGCGGCGCGTCGGCATGGAAGGCGAGCTGCGAATGCAAGACCGCTTCGACGCGCGCATCCTGGCACGCGACGGGCGCGCCGGGCGCCTGCGGGCCGGCGCGCTGCCTGCACCCCTTCACCTGCTCGAATCCTTCACGACGTATCCGTTCTTGACGATGCGAGAGAAACTCTCGATCGCCCTAGCTCTCTTGCGGTGTCACCCCGAGCGGAGCTCTCGTCACCCCGAGCGGAGT
>JAFAHB010000116.1 GCA_019237435.1 Vulcanimicrobiota bacterium | reverse complement strand
CCGGCGACTTCTTGACGGAAATTCGAAAGTTGCTCTTCGGTGAAACGCCCCTCCAGAAAGGCCCGCCCGTAAACTCCGGGCGAGGAGTGTCCTTGAAAGAAGACGAGATCGCCGCCGAACGTATCGCTCGGCGCCCGGAAGAAATGATTGAAGCCTACGTCGTAGAGCGTCGCGGCCGACGCAAAGCTCGCGACGTGGCCGCCGAGTTCCGAGCTGACCTTGTTCGCGCGCACGACCATCGCGAGGGCGTTCCACCGAACGTAATGGCGCAGCCGCCCTTCGAGCTCGCGATCGCCGGGAAACGGCGGTTGCCGGTCGGCGGAAATCGTATTGACGTAGGGCGTGGTGAAGCCCAGCGAGATGTGCGCGCCGGCGTTCTGCGCCTCGTCGACGAGGTGCGCAATTAACTGGCGGGCGCGCTCGTGGCCTTCAACCTCGAGAACGCCACGCATGGCTTCGAGCCATTCGCGCGTTTCTTGCGGGTCGGAATCCGGGGCGAAGACGGACATCGCCCGCCTTCCTTACGGAGTCCGGTGTTCATTATCCGCTCAATGGAATGGTCCAATTGGGAGGCTGGTTGGTTCCAAATCTCAGCCTGTCCTGACCCTTCGACTCGCTGCGCTCGCTCGGGATAAACTCTAACGAGCGAAGTCGAACGACCAGCTTGCGGAGGTAGGCGTGATGGAAAGACTGGCAAGGCTGTTTGCCGCCGGTGCCGCGGCAACGATTATGGGCGGGTGCTCGACGACGCTGAGCGGCCGCGAGGTTACGCCGGCCATGCCGGCGGCGATCGGCGCGCCGGCGAAAACGGCGACCAAACATCTTTACGTCATCGTGACGCTCAAGCAGCGCTTCATCGCCGAGTATCCGATGCGCAACGGGATTCCGCAATCACCGCCCGACCGCACCGTTTTCGGGCTGCGCGCGCCGAATGCCATTACCCTCGACGGCGCCGGCAATCTCTACGTGCTGGATTTGAAGACCATCAAGGAGTTCGCGCCCGGCGTTTCCGGGCATCCGCGGCCGACTCGCGAGATCGACGTCCCGAGTTTTCTCAATATCGATACGCTCGCCGTTGACGGTAGCGGTTATGTCTACGTCGGTCAGGCGGGTCATGTCTACGTCTACGCTCCGGGCGCTCATGGGCACGCGACGCCGGTCGCCAAGTTCAAACCGGTCGGGTATCCGGCTGGGTTCGTGCTCGACCCTGACGACAACTTTTACTCACTGGGCAACACGCAACGGACCGTCGGCTCGTCGCTTCAATTCCAAATGCACACCTCGGTTTATGCCGCGGCGCCGGGGCTGCAGCTCTTAAGGAAGTTCTGCAGCGAGGAGCTGCCGCAATCGGGAATTGATTACGGCATCGCGCTCGACGGTCGCCGCCGCGCGTTTACCACGCATACGTTCTTCGTCGGCAGTTATCCGCAAGGCGAGATCGACGTCTATCCCGCCGGCGCCGACCAATGTCCGATGAATCCCACCGTGCGCATCACGACCATGCAGCCGCCGTTGCGCGAACCGGTTTACCTCGCGATCGACGACTCATACCTTTACGTCGGCGACGTCTTTTATGGCAATGGGGGCGATGTCTTCACCTTGCGGACCACGGGTAAGGTGCAGACGCCGCTCGGCGTGCTGGACGTTGCCGGCAACAAACCGCACGACGTCTTCGGCATCGCCGTCGGCCCATAATCGGCGCGCGCCCGGCTGCCGGCAGCAAAAGTAGAGCGTTTCGGCGTATAAGATCGCCAGCGGGAGCTACAGGCTGAGAGGGCGGGTGAGACTCGCCGACCGCAAGACCTGATCCGGGTAATGCCGGCGTAGGGAGGGTTTCATGAGAGTTTACGTCGAGGGCTGCGACCCTTCGATCCGCGTTCCGCGGCGCGCGATTACGCTCACTGACGGCACGATTCATACGCTTTACGACACGAGCGGCCCATACGGCGATCCGCAATTCTCGACGGATATCCGCCGCGGCTTGCCGGCGCTGCGCGAGCGATGGATCGCGGCACGCGGCGATACGGTTGAGCTCGAACTGCCGTCATCGATTTATCGTCGCGGCCGCG
>JAFAHB010000057.1 GCA_019237435.1 Vulcanimicrobiota bacterium | reverse complement strand
GCGATATCGAATAATGGCTTCGTCTCCGTGTGCGGTACGTAGGCGTACATTGGGTGCTTCAGCGGACAGGCGGGCTGACTCGGACCGCCGCAGGTCAGCCACTCCTTGTCGAAGCCGTTCATTTGGCAATTCGTGCCTGGGATGCTTCCCGTTCCGTTGCAGGCGGCAAAGTAACCGCTGGAATCGTGCTCGATGTCCCACTGCGGCTCCTCAAGCGGGACCGGCTTCAAATGCAGTTCTTGTCCCTTCGAGTCATATCCATAGCTTTGCGTCGTCGCGCCGCGGTATCCCATGAACAGGTTGTTAAAACTGCGATTCTCTTGCATCAGAATCACAATATGCTGAATCTTCCCGCTCGAGGAAACGCGATGAATCGAGTCCGGTGGGATGGGCGGCGCAGCCGGCGCGCCGTTTCCGGCACAAGCGCACAGCAGCGCCACGAGAAAGACCGCGATCCGCTTCGCCAACACGTTAGTTTGTGTCGAGAGGGTGACGCGACGGCCGCTGATGCAGAAAGTGATTCAAGTTGTACGAGCCTTGAATCGGCGTGAACTGACGCGGCGGCGCGGAAAAATCGAAGGCATCGGTCGGGGAGGTCGCGCGGGCGTCGCTCGCCGAGAGAGGCGACAAGCCGAAGTTCTGCTCGATGAACTTCAAGATACTCCCGTGCTCGTAGTGGTTCTCCGAAACGTACCCCTGTTTAGCATAGGCAGAGACGATGAGCATTGGAACGCGTATCCCCAAACCGTCGTAGTCCAAATACGCCGGCGGCTCGGGGTCGTACCAGCCGCCGTAATCGTCCCAGAAGACGAAGAGCGCAGTGGAATTCCAGTACTGCGACTCGCCGATTGCGTTGACCACCGATGCCACCCACGACGGACCGGTGTTCGAATTGCTCGCGGGATGGTCCGAGTTTTGCCAATCCGGCGTGATCCACGTAACGGCACGAAGGTTGCCGTTGGTAACGTCGGTAAAAAACTGGTTCTGCGAACTAAAGACGTCCTTGCTCCAGTCCGGCCCATTGTAGATATGATTGATCGCCTGATATCCGTTCCAAAGGCCGGAGCCTTGACCGGGCGCTTGAGCGTAAAACGCCCACGAGATGCCGGCCGCATCGAGCTCGTCGGCCAGCGTTGTCGGATCCCAACAGACCACCTCGCGCTTATGGGGGTTGATCTTACGTGGCGGAAAGACCTCGGAGATCGTGTCGCCCGCGCCGCCGGGACAACCCCACAGACTCAAGGGAAAGTTCACCGAAGACTCGGCCTGAGCCGCTATAATATACTGGTGCGAGACGAAGCTGCTGGCGTCAAAGTTGGAGGCGTACATCTGATCGGCCAAAACGTACTGCTGGGCGATGCTCCATAACGGCCCCGTCTCGCTCTGCGGTACGTAGGCGTACATCGAATACTTATAGGGACAAGGAGGCTCGTTGGGTTTGGTTCCGCAGGTCAGCCATTCCCTGTTGAAGCCGTTCATTTGACAGTTCGTGCCCTTAACTTTCCCCATCCCGTTACAGGCCGCATAAAAACCGCTGGAATCGTGCTCGAGGTCCCACGTTTCTTCGAAGGGAACCGGCTCCAACGAAACCGTGTTTCCGTTCGAAAGCTCGCCGTAGTTTTGCGTCGTCGCGCCGGGATAGCCCATGAACAAATTGTTAAAGCTGCGATTCTCTTGAATGAGAATTACGACATGCTGGATCTGGCCGCTCGAAGAGGCGCGATGAATTAGCGGCAGGCTCGGCGGCGCATTCCAGCTGCCGTTGCCGGCGCAAGCGCACAGGAGCGCCGCTACAAAGATAGTGACGCCCCGAACGCCTAGTACGACGTGACGCATAGCTTTTCTCCAATAGAGCTGGTTACTAACAATCCTAATTCGTATCGAGAGGGTGACGCGACGGCGGCTGATGCAGGAAATAGTTTAAGCTGTACGAGCCTTCGATCGGCGTGAACTGACGCGGCGGCGCCGAAAAATCGAAGGCATCGGTCGGGGAGTTGGCGCGGGCGTCGCTCGCGGAGAGCGGTGCGAGTCCGAAGTTCTGTTCGATGAACTTCAAGATGCTGCCGTGCTCGTATTGGACGTGCGAAACGTAGCCTTGCTTCGCGTAGGCCGAGACGATGAGCATCGGAATTCGCATGCCAAGCCCGTCGTAGTCGGCGTACGGCGGAGGCTCCGGGTCGTACCAGCCTCCGCTGTCGTCCCAAAAGACGAAGATCGCGGTCGAGTTCCAGTATTGCGACTCACCGATTGCGTTGATGACCGATGCTACCCACGATGGTCCGGTGTTGTAACCGCTAGCGGGATGATCCGAGTTCTCGAAGCTCGGCGTTATCCAGCTGACCGCGCGGAGGTTTCCGTTGCCGACGTCGGTGAAAAACTGGTTTTGCGACGTGAAGATATCTTTGTTCCAGTCGGGACCGTTGTAAATATGATTGATCGCCTGATAGCCATTCCATTCGCCGGAGTTCGTCCCGATCGTCGAGCTGTAAAACGCCCAGGAGATGCCCGCGCTGTCCATCTCATCGCCGAGGGTAGTTGGGTCCCAGCAAACGACTTTTTTATCTTTTAACACGAGCTTGCGTTTTAGTGAAAGCGTCGTGATCGTATCGCTAGGTCCCCCCGGACAACCCCAAGGCAAGACTAAGGGATAGTTTACCGCGGACTCCGCCTGAGCCGAGATGATGTATTGGTGCGAGATAAAGCTGCTCTCATCGAAGTTTGAGGCGTACATCTGATCGGCCAGCACGTACTGGCCGGCAATATCGAAATACGGCTTCGTTTCCGAGCTCGGGACGTAGGCGTACATCGAGTATTTCCAAGGGCACGGGTTGCTTTCACTCTTCGTGCAAGTCAGCCATTCCCTATTGAAGCCGTTCATCTGGCAATTCGTGCCGGGGATCTTTCCGGTCCCGTCGCACGAGCGAAAGAAAGCCGTGGAGTCGTGCTCGAGGTCCCATTTGGCTTCTAACGGGACGGGGTTTAAAGTGACCTGCTCGCCCAGCGAGTCATAACCGTAGCTTTGCGTCGTCGCGCCGGGATAACCAAGAAAGAGATTGTTGAAGCTGCGGTTCTCTTGGATGAGAACGACGACATGCTGGATTTGGCCGCTCGAAGAAGCACGATGAATACCATTTGGCAAGCCGGGCGGCGCGCTAGAGTTTCCGTTGCCCCCGCAAGCGCACAGCAGTGCCGCAACGAGAATCGCTGATACGCGCGTTCCGGATCCGATGAAGCGCAAGGCTTTCTCCTTCCTAGCAACGTGCAATCCGAGTATACTAACGTTTCGCGGCCTGTTTAAATTGGGCGCGCTCCTTGAAGTTGAAATCTCGGGGGCCTCTACGACGACTCGCGAGAGAAATCCCACGTCGAATTGCGCATTGCAGTTCGAAAAACGTTAACGCACTGTTAAGGGATTGTTCGGGGTTACGGCATCGGGCGCACGAGATCGCTCCACTCGTTGATCTGTTGGCGGGATGCCTTCGGTGCGCCGAGCGGCTTGCTGTCCGCCGCCCCGGGCATCATGGCGTCGCTACCGCTGCCTAGCCTGATACCGCGCAGGCCCTTCGGCGGAGTATAATGAGCGATTCACATGAAGACGTCCTTCGACTCCGCTCTCGCCGCTCGCGGTAACGAAAGCTCGGCTCGGAGTGACGGCGCGGAGCAGCTGCTCGAGTTGCTGCGCGAGTCGCGGCCCTGGCAGAACGCGGTCGAGCGGCTGCGCGCGTTGCGCCATCTGCCGGGTCGAAAGCCGGGCGCATGCGTGCTGCACGAAACTGTAGGGGCAGCCCGTCCCCTCCTGCTTGCGTCACTGCAGCGCTCCCTCGGCGGAACGTTGCTCGTGCTTTTCGCGACGCCGGACGCGGCGGAGCGCGCTTTCGCCGACCTGCTCTACTATCTCGGCGACAGGACCGACCTGATCGGCCTGCTGCGATCGCGCGAGGAGGCGCTCGGGGCGATCGAAAGCCCATCGGAGCGCAGCGCGCGCGTGACGCTGCTCGCCGATCTCGCGGTGCCAAGGCCGCGCATCGTCCTAACGCCGATCGCGGCGGCCCGCCAGCATTTCATGCCGCGCGACCGGTTCCAGGCGTTGCGATTCTCGCTGAGCAGCGGCGACGATGTCGGCTTCGAGCAATTGCAGCGCCGGCTCTTCGATCTCGGTTACGAGCGCCGCGACGTCGTCAGCGCCGTCGGCGAGTGCGCCGTCCGCGGCGGCATCATCGACGTCTTCGCCGCGACCGCCGATACACCGGTACGCATCGAATTCTTCGGCGACGCAATCGAATCGATGCGCAGCTTCGCTATCGAATCTCAGCGCAGCGACGCGCCGATCGACGCGCTCGAGATAGCGCCGTGGAACGATGCCCAGGAACAGGGGGCCACGATCTTCGATTATCTTCCGGCCGACGCGACGATCGTGCTCGACGAGCCCGCGACGATCGCCGCCGTGGCGACTGCGCTCGATGACGAGCGCGCGCGCGAGCGCCACACGCTCCTTGACGCAAGCGATTCGCAAGAAGCGCCCGCGGAGCTTACGCCGGCGCCGATCCCTCTGGACGATCTGGCCGAACCAATCGCCCGGCACGCAGCCCTGCTGCTGCCGGGAGCGATCGAAAGCGGCGCTTCGCTGAGTTGGGTGCCGCGGATTCTCGATGCATTCGTCTTTGAATCGCTGCCGGTCGAGCACTTCAACCGCCAGCTCTCGCTCTTCGCCGACGCGATGCGCGAATGGAGCCGCGCGGGCGATAGCGTGTACATCGTCAGCACGGGCGTCTCGCGCACCATCGATCTCTTGCGCGCAGCCGGGATATCGCCCCTCGACGCCGCTCGGGGCGATGGAGCCGCACGCGGTGTCTTTGTCGATCATGGTTCGATCGAAGCCGGCTTCCGCGTTCCCGCGCTGCGGCTTCGCGTGTTGGGCGATCGCGAAATCTTCGGCGCGCCGCCCAAGCGCGTCAAGATTCGCGCCGTCAAAGAAGGCGTGCCCGTTACGCTGGCCGACCTGCGGGTTGGCGATTACGTCGTGCACGCGGTGCACGGCATCGGTCAATATCTCGGCCTGCGCGCCGAAACGATCCTGGGCGCGACGCAAGATTATCTCGACCTGCGGTATGCAGGCAGCGATCGCATGCTCGTGCCGGTCACCCAGATGCATCAGATCGCGAAGTACTCGGCCGCCGAAGGCGCGACGCCGCGCCTTTCAAAGATGGGCGGCGCGGACTGGGCGCGCACGAAATCGCGCGTTTCGGAGGCGCTGGAAAAGATCGCCGACGAGCTGGTCGCGCTCTACGCCGAACGCGAGATGTCGCGTGGTTTCGCATTTGGCCCCGACACGACTTGGCAGACCGAGATGGAAGAAGCCTTTCCATACGAGCCGACGCCCGATCAACAAAAAGCGATCGAGGCGACCAAAAGCGACATGGAATCGGCCCGGCCCATGGATCGCCTCGTCTGCGGCGACGTCGGCTACGGCAAGACCGAAGTTGCGATGCGCGCAGCCTTCAAGGCCATAACCGATAAGAAGCAAGTCGCGGTGCTGGTTCCGACGACGCTGCTTGCCGATCAGCATTACCGCACGTTCGGCGCGCGCTTCGGCGCGTTTCCGGTTCGAGTCGAAATGCTCTCGCGTTTTACGCCCAAGGCCGATCAGAAAACAATTCTGCGCGACCTGGCCGAGGGCAAAGTGGACGTCGTGATCGGAACGCACCGGCTGCTGCAAAAAGACGTCGCGTTCGCCGATCTCGGCCTGATCGTGATCGACGAAGAGCAGCGCTTCGGCGTGATGCACAAAGAGCGGCTCAAGGAGTATCGCGCGAGCGTCGATGTCTTGACCCTCTCCGCGACGCCCATCCCACGAACGCTCCACATGTCGTTGATGGGCGTGCGCGATCTGTCGCTCATCCAAACCGCGCCGAAAAACCGAATGTCGATCAAGACCGTCGTCGTTCCAGCCAGCGACGCGCTCGTGCAGCGGGCGATCGACGCCGAGCTCGACCGCGGCGGGCAGGTCTACTATTTGCACAACCGCATCGAATCGATCTACGCCGTGCGCAACGCGCTCGAACAGCTCGTTCCCCGCGCACGCATCGGTGTCGGGCACGGGCAGATGCGCGAGACCGAGCTCGAGCCGATCATGCAGCGCTTCATCGACGGCGAGCTCGACGTGCTGATCGCGACGACCATCATCGAAAACGGCATCGACATTCCCAACGTCAATACGATGGTCGTCAACGACGCCGACCGATTCGGCCTCGCGCAGCTCTATCAGCTGCGCGGACGCGTCGGCCGCTCGAACCATCAGGCTTACTGTTACCTGCTGTATCAGGGCCACAAGACGCTGACCGACGAGGCCAAGGTGCGGCTCGAAGCGATTCGGGAGTTCGCACAGCTCGGGTCGGGCCTTCAGATCGCGATGCGCGACCTCGAGATCCGCGGCGCCGGCAATCTCTTGGGAGCGGCGCAGTCGGGCTTCATCGCCTCGGTCGGATTCGATGCATATTGCGAGCTGCTCGCCGAGGCGATCGCGAAGCGCCGCGGCACGCCGGAAGCGCTGGAGGATCGCCGTGAAGCGGTGATTGACGTTAAGATCGACGCCTTCATCCCCAACGACTACATCGCGCAAGTCTCTCAAAAAATCGCCGTCTACCAGCAGCTTGCGAAGGCGCGCAGTGAAGCCGAGGTTGACGAGATCGCCGCCGGCGTTCGCGACCGTTTCGGACCCTTCCCCAAGCCGCTCTCCAACCTCGTGGACTTGACGAAGCTGCGGGCCATCGCGCTCAGAAAGCACGTCACCCGGGTCGTCGTCGACGAGCGTCGCCTGACGCTCGGCATCGGCTCGGGGTTCGAGCTCGATCCGGCGGCCGTCCCGAAGCTCCAATCGCTCACGAAAAACCGCTTCCGGTTTGGGGAGGGGCGCATTTTGGTCGACCTCCCCTCGGCGGGCAGCTGGATGCCTCTGTTAAGGAAGCTGCTCGAAGCAATGTGAATCGCCTCTCGTCCCTCGACTCCACTCGGGAAGGGAACATTCCTTAGCGCCAAGCGCCGAAGGCGCGTAGTCCTGAGCGAGGCGCGGAGCGCCGAGTCGAAGGGCCGGCGTGACAAAAGAGAGGAGGTGACCCATCGCGCGCGAAGCAGCCGCCGTGATGCGGGGCCTTGGGCCCCGCTTACTACGCACTCCACCTTCCTTCAGTAACGGAGCAATAATGTCGAAAGCCCTACGCATCACCGTGGGCCTCGCCGGTCTGCTCATGGGCACGGTCCTAGCGGCGTGTTCGGGCGGCGGGGCGGTCGCGACGGTGAACGGCCAACCGATCAGTCAAGCGACCTTCGATAGCCGTCTCGAACAGAGCCCCTTGGCTCGCACGGTCCTGCAGCAGTTGGTTCAGGAAACGCTGATCGAGCAGTACGCTAAGAACAACAACATCACGGTTACGGACGCCGACATCGACGCGCGCGAAACGCAGATCAAAGCCAGCTTCCCCGCCGGCACTTGGGACGAGATGTTGCGCGCGCGCGGTTTGACCGAAACCGACGTACGCTCGGCGCTTCGCGAGCAGATCATGCTCGATAAAGCGCTTGCGAAAGACGTGAACATTACCCCGGCTCAAGTCAGCGCGTATTTCAAGAAGAATCACGCCACGTTCGACAAGCCCGAGCAAGTGACGGCGCGTCACATCCTCGTGCCCACCCTTCCCCAGGCCAACATGATCGAAGCGAAGCTGAAGGCCGGCGGCAACTTCGCCGCGCTTGCCAAGCAGTATTCGACCGATCCCGGCAGCAAGGACAAAGGTGGCGAGCTCGGGAGCTTCCGGCGCGGACAGATGGTGCCGGCTTTCGACAAGTACGCCTTCTCGGCGCCGATCGGCCAGATCAGTCCGCCGATCAAGTCCCCGTTCGGGTATCACATCATCCAAGTCGAATCGCGAACGCCGGGACAACAGGCAACGCTAGCCAGCGCGACGCCGCAAATCATGGACACGCTGCGACAACAGCAAGAGGCGCCGCTCATTCAGCCCTTCCTGCAAGGATTGCAGCAGAAGGCCACGATCGTCGTGAACAACCCGCAGTTCGCCGGTCTCTTCCCGGCGCAGCAGCCGGTTGCGAGCGCCGCCCCGGCTGCGAGCGCGGCCGCAAGCTCGGCGGCCTCGCCGGCACCCGCCGCGACGAAGTAGTCCTCGCATGTGATGCGAACCAGTGCAGACGTGCTGGTTCGCATCGCCGGTCTCGGTCCGGGCGATCCCGGACTCTTGACGATCGGCAGCCTCCATGCGTTACGCGCGATCGGCCGGGCGGTCGCGCTCCTCGCGCCACCCGACTTAACCGCATATCTCGAGCGCAACGGCGTAATGATCGTTCGCGGAGCCGTGGACGATCCGGCACTCCTGGTGCGCGGAAGCGCCGAGGAGATCGCGCGCTTCGTGGGGCGTGTCGACGAGTTTGCGGGCGGCAACGGCGCGCTCGGTCTCGGCGTGCTCGGCAATCCGCTCTCGGATTTCCCCGGCCTGCCGCCGCTGCTTCGCGCATTCGAAACGCGCGGCGTGGCGACGGAGATCGTCCCGGGCGTTCCGCGCGCGACCCTCTCGGCCTCGATCGCGATGCCGCTCGTTCCGCTACCTCCGCAATCGACGCACTACTCGTGGGACGACCTGGTCGAAATCATGGCGCGCCTGCGCATGGGTTGTCCCTGGGACCGCGAGCAGACGCATCGTACGCTGGTGCCTTATCTCATCGAGGAGACGTTCGAGGTCGTCGAGGCAATCGAGATCTCGCAGCTCGACGGGCTCTGCGAAGAGCTCGGCGATCTATTGCTTCAAGTGCTCTTTCACGCGCAGCTCGCCACCGAGGTCGGCAAGTTCAGCATTGCCGACGTCATCGACGCGCTCTCGAATAAGATGGTGCGCCGGCATCCTCACGTTTTCAGCGACGCCGTGATCGAAGACGTCGACGCGCAGTGGCGAAATTGGGAACGGCTCAAAGCGCTCGAAAAGACGGGGCGCGCGCGGCGCAGCCGCCTCGACGGCATTCCCAAAC
>JAFAHB010000126.1 GCA_019237435.1 Vulcanimicrobiota bacterium | reverse complement strand
GTCCGTGGGATCGGGCGATTTCGCGAGCAGTCCGGCCGCCTCGACCATCATGCCGCTCTGACAGTATCCGCATTGCGGAACGTCTTCAGCGATCCACGCGTCTTGCACGCCAGGGTGCGAAGCGCCGATACCCTCGATCGTCGTGATCTTTGCCGCGCCGACAGCCGAAAGGGGAAAGACGCACGAGCGGATCGCGTTGCCGTCGAGCAGTACTGTGCACGCTCCGCACTGCGCCATCCCGCATCCGAACTTCGTCCCAGTCAGCCCGACTTCGTCGCGTATCACCCATAGCAACGGCGTATCGTCGTCAGCCGTAACTTCGTACGTTCGTCCGTTCACGGAAAGAGCGCGGCGGCTCAATTCTTCTCCGACACCTCGTGCAATTATGGCTTCAGCGCGAAGACCGTTCCGTCATCATCGGAGCCACCGCTGGTCGTCGTGCCGTACAGCGTACCGTTCACGCCAATTAAGCTTCCAAACGGCGACAGGCCATCAGGTACGCCCGCCCGGCCAGGGCCGAAGATGTGCAGCACTCGTTCCTCGCCAGACGTGCTCAAGCTGAAGACCGTTCCTCCGCCGCTGCCGCCAATCCATGTAGTGCCGTAAAGCTTGTCATTCACCTCGATCAAGCCCGCCAGGGGAACTCGTCCATCATCGCCGCTGCTGTATTGATCGAAGTAGTGCAGCACGTGCAGGCCTCGCTTGCCGGTCTTGCGGATATCGAAGACGGTGCCATTTTGAGCTCCGCGGACTCCGCCGTCGGACGCGGTGCCGTACAGCGTGCCCTTCACGCCGAGTAAGCTCCCTTGCGGCAACGCGCCATTATAGCCGTTAAAGCTGCGCAGCACGTGCTCGGCACCGCCCGTAGTGATGCTGAAGACCGTTCCAAAGACGTGCCTGCCGCCGCCTCTGGATGTCGTGCCGTAGAGCGTGCCGCGTATGTCGGTTAAGCCTGAATTGGGATTCCAGCCATCATGTAAGCCGAAGCTATACAGCACCTTCTCTTTGCCGGTCGCACTAATGCTGAAGACCGTTCCGCGGTTGTACGTGCCGCCGTAGATTGTCGTGCCGTAGAGTGTGCCGTTTACGTCGATCAAGCCGGCTGCCGCTGAGGGCTGCGCCCCGTCGGGCCCGCCGGCAAAGTTATAGAGCACCTTCACTTTGCCTTTCGTAGTGATGCTAAATACGGTTCCGCAGCCGCCGCCGATTGTGTTGCATGTATTGTGCGCGCCGCCCCGATATGTCGTGCCGTAAAGCGTGCCGTTTACGTCGATCAAGCTCGCGGTTGGGAATGCGCCGTCGGGGCCGCTGAAGCTATGCAGCACCTTCTCATTACCGCTCGTCGTAATGCTAAAGACCGTTCCGCAACCGTAGGGCGGTCCTGATTGGATGCATCCTTTACCGCCGCCCACCCATGTCGTGCCGTAAAGCGTACCGTTCACGTCAGTCAAATTGCCCTGGGGCCACATGCCGTCGGACCCTGCGCGGAAACTGTACAGCACGCGATAGGAGGATGCAGGTCCGGCGACAGCGCGGCTCTGCGCGGTCGTGCCCGGCGCGCCGATTGGCGGCTGAGATCCCCCGCAGGCTGAGATCAATGCGGCTGCGGCGCTTATCGTAAGCGCGAAGCGGCTAAGAGCCAACGTCCCCATGTGCGTGATGCCTCCCGGAAGCTGCGCGAACGAACGGCTGAAGAGCTTCGATGCCGTCGTCAGCTATCCCAGCGGAGCGTCATCCGTTCGTTATGGGCGCTTCGGTGTGAGCCGCTGTGACTCGAGTTGGTCGTAAACCAGTCGGAAAGCGTCAGACCCGATGCTCACTCCACCGCGGAATGGATGATCGACGGCCGCGATCATGAAAATGAGGAGCGACACCAAGATACTGGAAACAATCGTCATCGTCAGATGAACTCTAAATCGCTCTAGCGCAAGAAAATAAGTGAGAAATACGGTTAGGACCCCGCCGATGATTACGACGGCCCACATGGCTTCGGGCAACCCGGCGTCTTTGTCGTGCAAGCGTAAGCGCCGCAACTCAATCATGCGCTCGAATTCCTCAATGGCTGCGGTATGAATGATTCGCTCACGTTCGTTCTTTGGGTTGAAGGAATACAACGTCGATTGAAACGCGTTCAGTAGCACTGTTGGCTGAGGCGGAACAACGCCGTGTTGCAGAAGTGGCCACCCTTCAATGATGGCTCGAGTATAGTCTCGCAACTCTTCGCTCAGGCGTGACCCGTAAGGGTCGGGATAGGTGACAACGTCCCGGTATAACATCCCAACAGTGCCGGCTTCTTGCGTTACTTTGTCGTCGTAACTCGAGTATTGCTCCCACGCCGCAACGGCGATGAGACCCGCGACGATGCCGTAGAAGACCGCCGCCGCCGCGATGTACGCATCGACGCCTTCATTATGTCCCGGCCGAGGCCCGGTTATTTCGATTACGGCCCGCCGCGTTGCGTACAGGCCGGCAACGGAGAGAATGGTGAAGGCAGCCACGATCAGCAGGCCCATTAGCCAAGTTGGTAGATCGTACAACCAAAGCACGCGTGACCTCCCGGACTCTGCGTCGCCAACCCATGGTAGCATGCGAGCGCCGCGCTATGGGGTGCGCGGCGCCGTTATTCTATCGGACCACGACGGCGAACGGGTTTTCGCCTGCTTTAAATGGCGACCCTTGCACTGGCGTCAAGGCACCGCTGCTTGCGTTGATGGCGAACCCGGAAACACGTCCTCGGTGGATACCAATATTTGCTACGTAGGCGAACTCGCCCGTCGGATCGATCGCCACCGCGGTTGGGAGATGACCGGCTGCAAAGGGCGATCCCCGAACCTGCGTCAAGGCACCGGTGCTCGTGTTGACGGCATAAGCGGAAACGTTGTTGGAACCGTGATTGGTCACGTACACGAACGCACCCATCGGTTCGATCGCTACGCCGATCGGATTGGTGCCCGCTGCAAAGGGCGAACCCTGGATCTGCGTCAAGGCACCACTCGCCGTGTCGATCGTGTACGCGGAAACATTGCCGGACTCGAAATTGGCCACGTAGACGAACGTGCCGTTGATCGCCACTTTTCTCGGAGCAGAACCGGCTGCAAAAGGCGATCCCTGAATCTGCGTCAACGCACCGCTGCTTGCGTTGATGGCATAGGCGGAAATATCGTTGTCGTAGGAGTTCGTCACGTACGCGAACGAGCCCGTCGGATCGATCGCCAAGCCGGCCGGGCTGTTGCCCGTCGCAAACGGCGACCCTTGCACTTGCGTCAAGGCACCGCTGGTCGCGTTGATGGTGTAAGCGGAAACATTGTTCGAATTTTCGTTGACCACATAGACGAACTTGCCGCTCGGATCGATCGCCACTTGCCATGGGTAGGAGCCGGCCGCAAACGGCTGGCCTTGCACATGGGTCAAGCGACCACTCGCGTGGATGACGTAGGCGGAGATGTTGTTGGAGTTACCATTGGCGACGTACATGAACGCGCCTGTCGGATCGATCGCCAGCCCGATCGGCCTGGAGCGTGCCCTAAACGGCGACGATCTCAGCTGCCTCAAGCCCCCGCTCGCCTTGATGACGAACCCCGAAACGTCGCGAGAGTAACCGTTCGTCACGTAAACGTAGTGACCGGCAGCGCTAGCGCGGCTTGCGCTTTGCGGCGAACTCTTTTGCACATAGCCGTCGGAAGGCAACGCCGAGCCGGGCGCACCGGTCGACGGCTGCGATCCGCCGCAGCCCGCGAGAAGCGCCGTGG
>JAFAHB010000085.1 GCA_019237435.1 Vulcanimicrobiota bacterium | reverse complement strand
AGATCGCGATTGCGAGTGCCGTTGACCGGCGCGTATCGTTTGATTTGATCGATTTCTATCATCACCGCCTGCACTTGATCGGAATCGACTCGCTGCAATTCTCTGGCCGCGAGATCGCCGCGATCATGAACGCGATCAAACCGGGCTTTGACTGCGGCGCGCTCAAGCCCTACGACGTTAATATCTGGCCGCTGGACGATGCGATCGCTGCTTACACGACCGTCGAAAAAGGCGCCTCCGAGAAGCAAGTGCTCGTTCCGTCCGGTTAAGCCGATGAATCGCCTGATGCGTGCCGCCATCGCTTTTGGCGGAGCGATTCTCTATCTCGGGCTTTCGGTTCTGGCGTCGGGCGGATTCAAGGCTTTCATTGCGCATCCGCCGCTGATCGCGGTGGCATCCGTCTTCATCGGACTATCGCTCATCGCCGTTTTCGCCGGCGGCAATTTGAGCCCAGGCGTACGCGAGGACCGAAGCAATCGCTGGGTGCTTGCCTTCGTGAGCGTTATTGGGCTCGCCGCTGCCTTTGTGCCGGCATGGAGCGATCGCCTCGGCTTTTGGACGATCGACGGCGACGCGGTTCGTTGGCTCGGCGTCGCGTTGATTGCGATCGGAGGCGCACTGCGAATCGTGCCTATCTTCGTGCTCGGCAGCCGCTTCAGCGGTTTGGTTGCCATTCAGCCCGGTCACACGCTGATGACGAGCGGACTCTACGGCCAAATCCGCCACCCCAGCTATCTCGGGCTGCTCACGGCGTCATTGGGCTGGGGCCTCGCCTTCCGTTCGATCCTCGGCGTCGTGCTCGCACTGCTTCTGATACCGCCGATCCTCGCGCGCATCGAGTCTGAAGAGAGGCTTCTGCACTCGCAGTTTGGATCCGAATACGAACGCTATCGCGCCAAAACGTTCCGCCTCATACCCGGGATTTATTAAGCCGTCAAGCGATCCTAGCCGCGACCTTTACCGGAAAGTTTACCGATCGCGCGATAAAGCACGACCGATGGGCGGCATTATGGAGGGCGAGCGCCGCAACTCGCTGCGAGGCTTGCAGAATTTTGACGACGGGTCGCAATTCGACCTCGACGAACTGTCCGCCGCCACCGTTTTCTTCCATCGCGCCCGAAGCGTCGTCGCGATAGTCCACGACGGTGATTCCATTGACGGAGCATAAGTGCAGATACCACAGCATGTGACACGAGGAAAGGCTTGCGACTAAGAGCTCTTCGGGATTGTAGCGCGACCCATCGCCGCGAAAAGCCGGATCGCTCGACGCCAAGATCGCCGGCTTGCCGGCCGCACCGATTGCGTGATTGCGCGAATACGCACCGTAGCTCGTCGTTCCGTCTTCGTTTGCAGCCGTCCACTGCACGCGCGTAGCATACCGATGCGTCTTCACAACTACCGCCTTTCGAGGAACCGATCATAGCACGAAAAGCAGGCGTTCAAGCGAGCGTAAGCCAAGTGAGCTTCAACGCGATAAACGCTCGCGGAAAGGAACGGTTTGGCAATGACGATGGCTCTCTCCAGGCGTGCCACCGCGGAGTTCATCGGCACGTTTTGGTTGGTTTTTGGCGGGTGCGGAAGCGCCGTTCTGGCGGCGGGTTTTCCGCAGCTTGGAATCGGATTCGCGGGAGTCGCTTTGGCGTTCGGCTTGACGCTGCTGACGATGGCCTACACGATCGGTCCCATATCGGGGTGCCACATCAACCCGGCGGTAACGTTCGGCCTTTGCCTCGCGAAGCGATTTCCGGCGCGTGACGTGATCCCGTACGCGATCGCGCAAGTCCTTGGAGCAATTGCGGCGGCCGCAGTTCTCTACGCGGTCGCGAGCGGGAAGCCGGGGTTCGTGACGGGACAGTTTGCCAGCAACGGTTACGGACCGCTCTCCCCGGGCGGCTATCCGCTGGCGTCGGCGCTGATCGTCGAAGTCGTATGCACCTTTGGGTTCTTGCTGGTAATTCTGGGTGCGACCGATAGACGTGCGCCGGTTGGATTTGCGGGCCTGGCGATCGGACTCGTGCTGACCCTCATTCATCTCATCAGCATTCCGATCGACAACACCTCGGTGAATCCCGCGCGGAGCACGGGCCCTGCGATCTTCGCCGGCCCCGCGGAGCTTTCGCAGCTTTGGTTGTTTTGGATAGCGCCGCTCGTTGGCGGCGGCCTCGCCGGGCTACTCTATCCCGCGCTGTTCGGCGAAGTGGTCAGCGAGGAACCGATCGTCGGCAAAGCAGTACCCGGAACGAAATGAGCTAAAGCCGTTGGCGTGCGAGTCGTTTCACTCAACGCCAACGGCATCCGTTCGGCGGCGCGCCGAGGGTTCTTCGATTGGGCGAAGACCCAGGACGCCGACATCGTTTGTTTGCAAGAGACCCGCGCGCAGGAGCATCAGCTTCCCGCCGGCGCCTTCGCGTTGCCGGGCTTGCGCGGTTACTTCGTCGATTCGCAACGCCGCGGCTACAGCGGCGTCGCTCTCTACTGCCGGAGCGAGCCGCACGCGATTTGCCGCACCTTGGGCTCGGACGAAATGGACTCCGAAGGACGCTTCATTCAGGCTGACTTCGGATCGCTGACCGTTTCGTCGCTTTACGTTCCGTCGGGCATCAGCGGTCCGGCTCGTCAGTCGTTCAAGATGAACTTTCTCGAGAGTCTCCTGGCGACGCTCTCACGGCTGCGCCGCTCGGACGGCAATCATATCGTTTGCGGCGATTTCAACATCGCCCACAAAACGATCGACACGTACAATCCCGCCCGTAACAGTCACATCACCGGATTTTTGCCCGAAGAGCGCGCCTGGATGGACGCTCTCGTCGATAAAGTCGGCTGGGTCGATGCTTTTCGCGTCGTCAATTTGGAGCCCAAGCAATATACATGGTGGTCGAATTGGCCGGCCGCCTGGCAACGCAATCTTGGCTGGCGCATCGATTATCAAATGATTACGCCGGGCCTGACGCAGCGCGTTCGCGCGGCTTCGATCTACAAGGACGCGCGCTTTAGCGATCATGCCCCATTGACGATCGACTACGACCTTTGAAACGAATCGTTGCCTTCCCGCTCGTGCGGCTCGTTTTGATCGTCGTGCTTTTCGGCACACTTTCGCTGCCCCTAACGCTGGCGGTACGGCCGTCGACGATATGGCGCGTGATCGTCGTCAATTGGGCGCTGGCGTTAGTGCTGTTCGTCGCAATGAACGTCGTCGAACGCTTCGCGGCCGGCAAGACTGCGAAGGCCATCGGGTTCGATCCTCGCTTTGCGCTACGCGACGTCACGCTCGGCTGCGCGCTCGGCGCGGTGCTCTTCTCGACGGTTTTGGTCGAACTGCGCTTCGCGGGCTTCTATCGCTTCGAAGCGATCCACGTTAGCGGAGACGTCGCGATCGCAGCGCTCCTGCTGCTTGGCGATGCCGTGGTTGAGGAGCTGATTTTTCGCGGCATCCTGTTTCGCTTGGTCGAGGAGTGGGCCGGAACGTGGATTGCGCTCGCGGTTTCGGCCGCACTCTTTGGTCTCGCACATGCGGCCAACCCGGGGGCGACGTGGTTCTCATCGCTCGCGATCGCAATTGAAGCCGGCGTTTTGCTTGGCGCTGCGTACGTCGTGACGCGAAACCTATGGTTTCCGATCGGCCTGCACTTCGCCTGGAATTTTTTCGAGGGGCCGGTCTACGGAACCCAGATTTCCGGACACGTCTTTCTCAAGAGCATGGTCACCGCGAAGGTGGCTGGTCCCGAGATTTTCACGGGCGGCCAATTCGGGCCCGAGGCGGGTCTCTTCGCGATCGTGACGTGCGTCGTTGCGGCAACGGCGCTGCTAGCATATGGCGTGCGCCATTCGCTGATCCGGGCGCCGGCTTGGCGGAAACGAGCGACCGTCGCTGCTCGATGAGCCGATTCGTAAGCTGCCTCAGCGTTTGCCCAGCGCAACGAGCACTTTCGGCGGAATCAGACAGACGAGCGTGCCGGTCGAAGTCTCGTCTTCGAGTTCGACGCCGGCGAGCGCGGCTTTCTTGAGCTCGATGCTCGCGTTGCCGATAGCACGCCCAAGCGTTGCGCTCATCGAAGGCTCGTGCCCGACGAGCATGATCGCGGCCGCGTCCGCGTGATCGTGCACGATTGCTCGGAAGCGCTCGAGATCGAACCCCGGCGCAAGGCGCGGATCTAGCGCGAGTCGCTCCTCCATGTTGAGCCGCTCGGCAACGACCGCCGCAGTTTGCAGGGCGCGAAGCAATGGGCCCGTCACGATACGGTCAAGATCGAGGGCAAGCTTTTCGATTGCTTTCGCCTCATACTCCATTCGTTCGCGCCCCTGGCGCGTCAGGGGCCGTTCGAAATCGCCGCCGCCGTAGGATTCGGGATCGACGGCAACCCCATGGCGTAGGAAATAACAGCGCATCGGGAACGTTTACGGCGGCACAAGGCTTGCGCCCTCGGCGCTATGAACACGCCGCCATGACCAAGAGCTGGCAGACCAAATTAATGCACACGGACGCTACGGTGCCGCGCGGCTACCGGTCGTTGGCGACGCCGGTTTACCGCGGCTCGACGACGATTTTTCCGTCGGCCGCTGCGGTGACCGACCGATGGGATCAGGAGCGCATCGGCTATACGTACGGCCTTTACGGCACGCCGACGTCGATGGAGCTGGCGGCGCGGATTTGCGAGCTCGAATCGGGTTGTAACACGATCGTGGTTCCCGGCGGACAATC
>JAFAHB010000107.1 GCA_019237435.1 Vulcanimicrobiota bacterium | reverse complement strand
ACGACTCTTGGTTCACCAAACGGTAAGCGGCGGTCGCTCCGGCGTTCGAGGTCGCGCAATACGAGCTCCCCCGCGGCCAACTCGTCGGTGCCGACGATCAGCGCATATCGGGCGTTATTGCGATCGGCGATCTTCAAGTGTGCCAGCAGCTTGCGGTCGTTATAATCGGCAAATGTGGGAACCGACAGGCGGCGCCGAAGCTCGGCGACGATCGGCGCCAAGACCGTACGGGCCTGCGCGCCAAGCGCAACGGCTTGAATGCCGCCACGGGCTGCGCCCGTCTCCTCGCCGCGCGCTTTCAATATCATCAGAAATCGCTCGATACCCATTGCAAAACCCACGCCCGGGACGTTCGGTCCGCCGAGGGACGCGACCAAACCATCGTACCGGCCGCCGCCGCAAACGCTGCTCTGCGCGCCGAGCAGCGTCGAAGTGATCTCGAAGACGGTGCGGTCGTAGTAATCGATTCCGCGCACGATGCGCGGATTAACGACGAATGGAATATTAGCCAAATCCAACTGCGAGCGCAGTGCGTCAAAATGTTCGCGGCATGCCTCGCAGAGGAATGACGAAGGGACCGGCGCGCTTTCGACATACGGAAGATCCGCCGGATCCTTGCTATCGAGCAGACGCAACGGGTTACGCTGTGCACGCTCGCGCGATTCTTCGCTCATCGACGCAAGATGCGGCCCGAAGTGCGCGACCAGCGCCTCGCGATAGCGTGGACGGCACCGTTCGTCGCCGAGCGAGTTGATGTTGAGCGACGCATCGGAGACGCCATAGCTTCGCACCAGCTCCCAGGCCAGCGAAATGACCTCCAAATCGGCCTCCGGCCCCGCGAATCCAAAACACTCCACGCCAAACTGATGCGATTGCCGGTAGCGGCCTCGCTGTGGACGCTCGTAGCGAAAGATCGGTCCGATATAGTACAGGCGCAACGGACCCGACGCAAAGAGATGGTGTTCGAGCGCGGCGCGCACGACCGGAGCGGTCCATTCCGGACGCAGGGTGAGCGAGCGGCCGCCGCGATCGGTAAACGTATACATCTCTTTCTTGACGATGTCCGTCTGCTCGCCCACGCCGCGAACGAAAAGTTCCGTCGATTCGAAGATCGGCGTGCGAACCTCGCCATAGCCGTAGCGCGATGCAAGCCCGCGGATGCGCGATTCCAGTTCGTTCCAACGCTGCGATTCAGGCGGAAAAACGTCGGAAGCGCCGCGCGGCGCACTAAGGTTCTCGGACATGCTTGAGCGGCCCCTTCGCCCAAACACCACGCTAGCCATTGCCCATGCGCGCGTGATTGGTTCGCGTGCGCAACCTGCTCTACGGAGCCGCGGCGCTCGCGCTCGCCTCGATATCGTCGCCGGAGACGCTTCGATCCGCGCTTGCAGCATCGGCGAGCGCGCTTTTCGAGGCAACGCCGTTCTTGTTCGCGGGCGTCGTGCTTTCGCGCGCTCTTCGCCGGCGCGGCTCCATCGTCGCCTTCTTGGGCTGCGGCTGCGGCGCCGGACCGTCGGCGCGCTCGATTCCAGCCGCGGCCGCAACGTGGATGCTCTTCGGGCCGATCGTCGCGATCGCGCGTTTCATCGGCGCGCTGATCGTTGCCCGCGCGTTGCAGCACGGCCCCTCAGCGTGCGCCGATCGCAGTTCGCACGTGCTCGCCGAACTCGCCGCTATTGTTCCGGCGGCGGCGCTGGCCGGCGCTGCGACGCAAACGTTCGCGTTGGCGGATCCAGCGCGTCTGCCGCCGATCGCGAGCGCGATCCTCGGTGCAATGTTGGGCTTTGTTGCACCCTGCGGTCTCGGCGCGGTAACGGTCGCAGCAGCGTTGCGAGTTCGCGCTCCGCTCGCCGCTGTAGCCTTCTTGTGCGTTGCCGGGATCGTAGATTTTCGCGCCTTGCGGCGAACCACGCACGTGGAAGGACCGCACGATGCGCTCGGCTACGCGCTCCTCGCGGCCGCGCTCGCGATCGTCGCAGGTCGCCAGGGCGACGCACTCGTCCGCCCTGCGCTCGCCGCGGCGCTCGCGCCGTGCGCTCTAGGAGCTGCTCTGTGCGCGGCGATACACCGGCATTCTCGTTCGCGCGGCGCACGCGTCGCGCCCGCGATCATGCTCTTTGGAGCGGTCGCGGGTGCGCCACCGCCGCAATACTACGCAACCGAAACAACGATGCACGATATTTTTGCCGGCGAGCGACTTACATTTACCGGCGCGCTCGTCCGCCGTCCGCACGAAAGCGCCATCGTGCGCTATGCGATCACGTGTTGCCGCGCGGATGCTTCGCCGATTGCGGTACGGCTCGAGCGCTCGTTACCTTATCCCGCCGGTACGTGGCTGCGGGTCGACGGCAGAATCGAAAGCCGCGACGGCGACCTTCGCTTGGCGCCGGACCGTGTGCAGCGCGTTCCCGCGCCGAGCGATCCGTTCGTGTACCTGTAACGTCGCGGCGCGCGCCCAGGACGCTCCGATAGGTTGGGCCTCTTTCGCGGCTCCAGGAGCTCGACCGGAATTCCGTTCGGATCTTCGACGAAGGCGATCGCGCGCGTCCCGCTCGGTGATTTGTAGACGTCCTTGAGGATTTTGACACCCTTGGCTTTGAGCGATTCGACGTATTCGCGAAAATCGCCATCGCCTTCGATGGCTAAATGCTCGTACCGGTTGCCCAGGTGGTACGGCGGATGCTCTTCGAGGT
The DNA here is from genome assembly GCA_019237435.1 of Vulcanimicrobiota bacterium. Classification (GTDB taxonomy): domain Bacteria; phylum Vulcanimicrobiota; class Vulcanimicrobiia; order Vulcanimicrobiales; family Vulcanimicrobiaceae; genus Cybelea. Next base: position 1,154 of record JAFAHB010000107.1, on the reverse strand, counting down.
CGTAGACGAGCTCGACGTACGCGTTCCAATCGTGGCCGACGAATGCCATGTCCGCGTTGCCGGGGTAGTGGTACGGGCCGTCGAGCAGCTTCAATCCCAGCTTGTTGGTGTAGAAGTCGATCGATTCGTTCATGTCGTTGACGAAAATCGACGTATGTAGAAATTTCGGCATCAAAGTCCCTCTTAGTGCAGGAAGTACCGGTACGTCGAGAACACCAGCGCAGCGCCCGCGCGATCGGCGGCCGCGATTACTTCGGCATCGCGAATCGATCCGCCCGGCGCGATGATCGCGGTGCACCCGCCCGAGACTGCAGCCTCCAAGCCGTCGGCGAATGGAAAGAACCCGTCGCTCGCGCAAGCGGCTCCGCGCGCGGTATCGCCGGCGCGCTCGACGGCGATCGAGACGGCACTCACGCGATTGGTTTGACCGGCACAGATACCGCGAGTCGTGCCGCCATTGACGATCACGATGCCGTTGCTTTTGACGTGGCGCACGACGTCCCACGCAAAAGCGAGATCGTGCCACTCTTGCGCGTCCGGCGGACGTTTGCTCACGACGCGCCACTGCTCGGAAGGCGCGTCGGGGTCGTCGTCCTCGGCCAGCACGCCGCCGAGGGCACTGCGCAAACGCAGCTCGTGCGCGAGCTCGTCGGGAAGCGCGGGATCGAAACGCATGACGCGCAGATTCTTTTTCGCTTCCAAAATGGCAAACGCATCGTCGTCGAAGGCGGGCGCTGCGACGATCTCCAAGAAGAATTCGCGCAATGCGAGCGCCGCATCGCGGTCGATCGGCGCGTCGGTTGCGACAATGCCGCCGTACGCCGAGACTATGTCCGCGTTGAGTGCTTCGCGCACCGCGAGCGCGACGCTCGAACGTTGCGCGACTCCGCACGGCACCGCGTGCTTCACGACGGCGGCACGGACGAATCGGGATCGGTCGCTTCCGAACTCGGCGCCGAGCGGAGCACGGGAGAGCAATCGCAAGGTCGCGTCGAGATCGAGCAGATTGTTATACGAGAGCGCCTTTCCATGAAGCTGGTCCGGTAAGCGTTCGGTTCGATCGAGATAGAACGCCGCGCGCTCCTGAGGGTTGGTTCCGTAGCGCAGCCTCTTTGCGAGCGGAAGCGTCACCGCGAGTGCGCCCGGGAGCGCGC
>JAFAHB010000055.1 GCA_019237435.1 Vulcanimicrobiota bacterium | reverse complement strand
CCTCCGCCGCCGCCGCCGCCCGCGATAACGACTCTGTTCGTCAATGTATCGCCGCCCTGACGCACGTCGGAGGCGCCTCCGCCGCCTTCGGTGCCGCTGGGCGATCCGGGGCCGCCGCCGTTAAAGCCGCCGTTGGCACCGCCGACGAAAACCCCGAGCGTTTCGCCCGGCGTAACGGCGATGGTGGCCTTGACGAGCCCGCCGTTACCTCCGGGAGCGGTAGACGCTCCGCCGCCGCCGCCCGCGGCACCAAGCGCGTCGATCGTTACGTGCGCGACGCCGGCCGGCACCTTGAACTTTTGCTTGGCTCCGGTGTATTTGAATTTCTCAGAGCCATGCGCCGCCGCGGGATTAGCGAATGAAACCGGCGGCGTCGAGAGCGCGGTGCTCGCGCAACCGGTCAAGACTCCGATGGTGACGCAGGCCGCAAAAACGCGCGAATTCATCAGCTGGGCCCTCCACTAGCTGCCGCGCTAGGGCGTTACGGGATTCGTTCCGTCGAGCGCCTTGATCCCGTCTTTCTTGAGCGCGGCTTGCAGCGGCTGTAACGAGCTCACGTAAGCGTTATAGCCGCCCATGGCCGCAGTATACGCCGCATCGAAGCGCTTTGCATAGTCGAGCTGCGCCACCGTCGGCGGCCATTGCGGGCCTCCGAATCCGCTCGTGCGCGGCACCGACTCACGCAGCGACCCCGCTCGCTGAATGGAGTCTTCGTCGTTCTTGTAATCGGCGGTGAACGCATCGAAGACCGGCTGCCGGCGCGCGGTCGCATCGGCGATTTGGCGCTGCAGCGACGGATCGTTCTTTGCTGCTGTGCCGGCGGAGGTCAGCGACTTCTTGATCGCGTCGAGATTGTTGAGCGCCTCGTCGATCTTGCCGTAGAGGGTCGAATACTTATGCGCGTACTCGTAGCCCGATTGATACTGCGCCGCGGTCCAGTCGTCGCGAGGATCGCCCTTCACGACCAGGCTCTGCTGCATCGCGGCGCCGCCCAGGGTCAACCGCACGGTATACGTTCCCGGTACGACGGTCGCTCCGGTCTTCGGGCCTTGATAATCCTCGCGCGCGGCCCCATACCATTTCGCCGGCGCATCCTCGGTAAAATCCCACACGTAACGGTTGACGCCGGCTTTGTTCGAAACGTAGGGCTCTTCTTTGCCCTTGACTTTATGCGTGCCCTTGACGGTGCGAATCACGCGGCCGCTCGCATCGAGGATCTCGAGCGCCGGCGCGTTTTTCGCGGGCGCGGTTTGGTAAAAGTCGACGATCGCACCCTTGGGCGGATTCTCGCCCGCGAACCGCGTGTAGATGCCGAGATCGTTGGAATGATAATGGTATTCGTAGGCGATGCGCGGCGAAAATAGCATGGTGCCCGCGCGTTCGGCGTTGCCGAGCTGCTGAATCGAGTCGACGTCGTCGAGTATCCACGTATCGCGGCCGTGCGTCGCCACGACGAGATCGTCGAACTGCGGCTGGATCCGAATATCGCGCACCGAGACCGTTGGGAGATTAATTCGGAAGTCTTGCCAGTGTGAACCGCCGTCGAACGAGACCCACAAGCCCGCCTCGGTCCCCGCATAGAGCACGTACGAATTGTGCGTATCCGGTCGAATCGTGCGAACGTACTGGTTGGGCGGCAGCCCGTTGACGATCTTCGTCCAGCTCGCGCCGTAGTCGCGCGTGACGAAGACGTACGGCGCGTAATCGCCCATGCGATGATTGTCCGCAACGACGTAGGCCGTGCCTGCCGTCAGCGGCGACGGCGCCGTCGTCTCGATGCGCGCGTACTGCGGCGTTCCGGGCGGCGTGACGTTACTCCAGTGCGCGCCGCCGTCGCGCGTCAGTTGCGTGTAACCGTCGTCGGTTCCGACCCAGATCTCACCACGATCGATCGGCGAGCCTTCGATGTAAAGAAGCGTATCGGAGTACTCGGCGCCCGAGACGTCTTTTGCGAGCGGGCCGCCCGAGGGCACCTGATGCTCCTTGATGTTTCGCGTCAAATCCGGGCTGATCGGCGTCCACGTTTCGCCACGATTCATCGACTGAAAGACGACGTTGCCGCCGAACCACGCAACGTGTCCGTCCCATGGCGCAAACGCAATCGGCGAATCCCAATTGAACCGATAGGGCACTTTGCTCAAATCGAACGGACCGAGAAAGCTCCCCGGAAACGAGTCGTACGGGCGGATGAAACGGCTCGTCTCGGTCTTCCGGTCGAAGAGCGTTACGGCCCCGTCTTCCAGGTCGGACCAGACGTAACGTGAATCGACGGGGTCGGGCACGGTCCACATGCCGTCGCCGCCGACGACGTCCGTCCAATGACGATCGAGGATTCCTTCGCCGTCGAGCGAGTTCTCGGGACCGCAGAAACCGCCGTTGTCTTGAAACGCGACGCAGACGCTATACGGAGTTTCGTTGGAGAGACCGACGTGATAGATTTGGCCGATCGAGAGGTTGCGCGAGAACGACCAATGCTCGAGATCGGTCGTGACGGCATAACCGCCATCTTCCCCCACGATGATCCGTTTGGGGTTATTCGGAGCGATCCAAATCGCGTGATAATCGACGTGCACGCCTTTGGCGATCTCGGTGAACTTGCGGCCACCGTCTTTGCTCTCGGCGAGCATCTCGGAAACCGCGTAGACGTGGTTGGCGTTGCTCGGGTCGACGGCGATGTGCGTGAAGTAAAACGGACGCTGGTCGACGAGCGTATCGCTGCTGACCATCGTCCAGTGCGCGCCCGCGTCGTCGGAGCGCCAGAGAATGCCGCCCTTCGCTTCGATCAGCGCGAAGATCCGATTAGGACGATTTGGCGCGACGGCGAGGCCAATTCGACCCGTGTAGCCGGCCGGAAGACCGTTGCCGGTGAGTTTCTTCCACGTTCGTCCGCCGTCGCTCGATTTATAAAGTCCGCCGTCGGGGCCGCCGCTGGTGAAAGTCCACGGCACGCGCCGGAAATGCCACATCCCGGCATAGACGACGTTGGGGTTTTGGGGATCGACCGCAACGTCGCTGGCGCCGCTCGCGGGCGAGAGATAGAGCGATTTACGCCAGCTCTGACCGCCGTCGAACGTAACGTAAACGCCGCGATTCGTCGAATCGTTAAACGGATCGCCGAACGCTCCCACGACGACGTGGCGCGGATCGCGTTGATCGATGGCGATGCGCGAAATGCTCCAGACGCCGGCCAACCCAACGCGTCGCCAGGTCTTCGCACCGTCGGTCGATTTATAGAGTCCGTTTCCGAAGCTCACGTCGTTACGCGGATTCGCCTCACCGGTTCCTGCCCAGACGACGCGCTCGTCCGCCGGATCGATCGCAACGGCTCCAATGGCGGCGACCGATTCTTTTTCGAAGACCGGCTCCCACGTCGCGCCGCCGTTGATGGATCTCCACACGCCTCCGCCCGCGGTGCCGAGATAATAGAGCTGATCGTCCTGCGGCGTGCCCGCTACCGAGGCGACCCGTCCGCCGGAAACCGCCGGGCCGATCGAGCGCCAAGACAGATTCGCATACGCGGCGGCTGCGAGCAGAACGCTCGAAAGGATCGTCATGGCGTAACGGTTTTGACGGTCGGGAGCGTCTTCACTCCGGCCTGCTGCAGCGCCGCATTGATGCCGGGCATGGTCGCAGTGACGAACGCGTTATACCGCGCGATGCCGGCGCGATACTCGGCATCGACGCGCGATAAGAAGTCGCTTACGGTCGGCGTGATTAGGCCCTGTGCCTGCTGAAATGCGCCCAGCAGATCTTCGTGCAGCTTCGGTTCGTCCTCCGTTCCTTCGCCGCGAACGTACGTGCCGAGCGAATCGAACAACGCCTTGCGCGCCGTTTCGGCATCTTGCAGCTTCGCGGTCAGGGCCGCGCTTTTAGATTTCTGCGCCGATGCTTGCGCCGTACCGATCGACTTCTTGAGATCGTCGAGATTATTGAGAATCGCATCGAGCGTAGAAAGATGCGCCGTCTGCCGCATCGCCTCGTCGAAGCTGCGCTGGTAGTCGGCCTGGGTGAAGCGCGAGCGCGGATCCGCCGCAACGTGGAAACGCTGCACGTAAGTGTGCCCTGCAAGCGACATGCGCACCGAGTAGTCGCCCGGCACGACGCCGGGCCCGGTGTCGGGTCCTTTGAGAAAGTCGAGCGCGGCGCCGTTCCACTTCACCGGCCCGTTGACGTTGAAATCCCAGGTGTAGCGATTCAAGCCGGTTTTGTTCGTAATGTACGGCTGGTCTTTACCCTCAACTTTGTGCGTTCCCGAGATGCTGCGAATCACGCGTCCGCGCGCGTCGAGAATGTCGAGCGACGGCGCACCCTTCTGCGCTTGACTCTGATAGAAGGTGATCGTCACGCCGAACGGTGGATTTTCGGCGGTGTACTCTGTATACGTGCCTTCGTCGTTCGAGTGCAGCGTCCACTCGTACGCTAGGCGCGGCGTAAAGAGCCATGTGCCGCGACCGATCGCCTGTTGCAGCTCCTGCACGGGTCGCACGTCGTCCATGATGTAGGTTGCGCGACCGTGCGTCGCGACGACGAGATCGTCGTACTCCGGCTGCAGGCGAATATCGCGCACGGAAACCGGCGGCATGTCGTTTTGGAACGATTGCCAAGTCGAGCCGCCATCAAACGAAATCCAGATACCCTCTTCGCTGCCGAGATAGAGCAGATTGCGGTCGCGAATATCGGGCCGAATCGTGCGTACCCATTGATCGGCCGGTAAACCGTTGACGATCTTCGTCCAGTGCTGGCCGAAGTCGTGGGTGACGAACGCATACGCCAAGTTGTCGCCCACGTAGTGAGCGTCGCTGATCGCATACGCCGTTCCGTCCACGAGCGGCGAGGGCGCGACCGTTTCGACGCGGCCGAACTGGGGCGCATCGGGCGGCGTCACGTTCGTCCAATGCTTGCCGCCGTCGCGCGTGAGCTGCACGAGACCGTCGTCGGTTCCGACCCAGATCTCGCCGCGCGCGCGAGGGGAACCCTCGATATCGAGGATCGTGTCGCTGTACTCGGCCCCGGAGACGTCGTTGGTGATCGGTCCTCCCGCCGGCTGCTGATGCGACTTGATGTTGCGCGTTAGATCCGGACTGATGACGGTCCAGGAGTGACCGCGGTCAGTCGTCTGAAAGATGACGTTGCCGCCGAACCACCCGATGACTCCGCCGCTCGCCGTGCGCCACGGCGCGAATGCAATCGGCGACTCCCAGTGAAATCGGTACTTGCTGGTCGCGAGCACCCACGATTCCTTGCCGGTCTGCAAATACGGCTGCGCCGACCACTGGTCTTGCGTGACGCGGTTGTAAATCGTGAGCGCGCCGTTTTGCGCGTTCGACCAAATCCAGTTCGGATCGTCGGGCTCCGGTATTCCCCACTGACCGTCACCACCGACCGTAACGATCCAGTTCTTATTTTGAATTCCGGATGGATCGAGTGAGTTCGATGGGCCGCACCAACCCTGATTATCTTGCAAACCGACGCAAACGGTATACGGGTTGTCGTTGCCCAGGCCCACGCGATAGATCTGCCCGATCGGCACGTTTGCGGAAAAGAACCAATTGTCGCCGCCGTCGAGCGTCAGCGCGTAACCCCCGTCCTCGCCGAGAATGATCCGGTCGGGATCGTTGGGCGCGATCCAGATCGCGTGGAAGTCCGAGTGCACGCTTTCCGCCGTCGATTTGAACGTCTTGCCGCCGTCTGTGCTCAACATCACTTCAAACGAGAGCGCGTACACTCTATTGGGATTTTTGGGATCGACCTCCACGTGCGAGAAGTAGAACGGGCGCGCGTCGACCTGCGAATCGTTGCTGACGATTTGCCAGTTCCCGCCGCCGTCGTCGGAGCGCCAGAGCACGCCGTCCTTCGACTCGATGACCGCGTAGACGCGATTGCCGTCGCTCGGCGCAACGGCCAAGCCGATACGGCCCATCGGCGAAGCGGGAAGTCCGTGGCCTTCGAGCTTAGTCCAGGTCGCGCCGCCGTCCGTCGATTTGTAGATGCCGTCTTCGGCGCCGCCGCTGACGAAGGTCCACGGCCTGCGCTGGAACTTCCAGATGCCGGCGTAGACGACGCTTGGATTCTGCGGGTCGAGCGCCAGATCGGACGCGCCGCTCTGAGGCCCTACGTAGAGCGTCTGCCGCCACGTTCGCCCGCCATCGTCGCTAACGTAGACGCCGCGTTGCGGGCTGTCGCCGAACGCATCGCCGAACGCGCCGACGATCACATGATTGTGATTGCGCGGATCGACGAGAATCCGCGAGATCGCTCGCGTACCTTTCAGGCCGACGTTCGTCCACGTGTCACCATCGTCGGTGCTCTTGTAGACGCCGTCGCCGTAGCTGACGTCTTGCCGAGGATTCGACTCGCCGGTGCCGGCCCAGACGATCCTGGTGTCGGTTGGATCGATCGTCACGGCGCCGATCGCCGCGACCGGTTCCTTATCGAAGACGGGATCCCAAGTCTGACCGCCGTTCTGCGTCCGCCAGACTCCGCCGCCCGCGCTACCGATGAAGTACAGCTTGGGGCTACTCGCTGCGCCGGCGACCGAGGTGACGCGGCCGCCGCCGGCAGCCGGTCCGATCTCGCGCCACTTCATGTTTGTAAATGGCGGCCCGGCGCTCGGCGTCGGCGACGGTGACGGCGTCGT
>JAFAHB010000310.1 GCA_019237435.1 Vulcanimicrobiota bacterium | reverse complement strand
ACGTCCAAGACGATCCCGTCGCAGGCGAGTTCGCGCGCGCACAAGTCCAAGAATTCGAGCTGAGTAAGTTCGCCGCGCTCGATGTCGCGGTGAAGCGAACCGCTCGCGCAAGCAAGCTTCATCGGTCTCGAGATCTTCGATGCAAGCATGAGAGTAGCCCTTGGCAGCGACGCTGCGGCCGAAAGGAGCTAATGACGGCGCCGTAGGGGAAAGAGGTGACATGGATATTCTAACGCGCACTGCGATCGAGTCGCAGGATCCCGAGGTCTCCGCCGCGATTGCCGGCGAGGAGCGGCGGCAACGGGAAAATCTCGAGCTGATCGCTTCGGAAAACTACGCAAGCCGCGCCGTTCGCGAAGCGATGGCCTGCGTCATGACCAACAAATACGCCGAAGGCTATCCCGGCAAGCGCTATTACGGCGGCTGCGAGTGGGTCGACGTTGCGGAGCGTCTCGCGTTGGAACGTCTAAAGCAACTCTTCGGCGCCGATCACGGCAACGTTCAGCCGCACTCGGGCGCGCAGGCGAACATGGCCGTCTTCATGGCGGTGTTGCAGCCGGGCGATACGGTGTTGGGCATGTCGCTCGCGCACGGCGGCCACCTGACGCACGGAACGAAAGTCAGTTTTTCGGGGAAGCTCTACAACGCGGTTGCCTACGGCGTCAAACGCGCTACCGAGCTGATCGATTTCGACGAGGTGCGCGCGCTGGCGCGCGAGCATAAGCCCAAGCTGATCGTCGCCGGCGCAAGCGCGTATCCCAGGATCATGGAGTACGAACCGTTTCGCCAGATTGCCGACGAAGTGGGCGCGGTGCTCCTGGTCGACTTCGCGCACGTCGCCGGGTTGGTTGCAACCGGCCTCCATCCATCACCGGTGCCGCTCTCCGACTTCGTAACGTCGACGACGCATAAGACGCTGCGCGGCCCACGCGGCGGTTTCGTTTTGTGCACGCAAAAATGGGCGCAGCCCCTCGACAAGAGCGTCTTCCCCGGGATTCAGGGCGGCCCGCTCATGCACACGATCGCGGCCAAAGCGGTCGCATTCGGTGAAGCGTTGCAGCCCGACTTTGAAGTCTATCAGCGTCAAGTCGTGGACAACGCGCGGGCGATGGCCGACGAGTTCCGCCGCGCCGGATTGCGCCTCGTGGCCGGCGGGACCGACACGCACTTGATGCTGGTGGACGTCTCGGTGAAGAATCTCACCGGCAAGGCCGTCGAGGAGTATCTCGATCAAATCGGGATCACGGTCAATAAGAACGCGATTCCGTTCGACCAGCAGAAGCCGTTCGTGGCCAGCGGAATTCGCATTGGGACGCCGGCCATCACTTCGCGCGGCTTTGGTGTTGAGGAGTGCCGCGAGGTCGCGCGGATCATCTGTGACGGCTTCGCCGATATCGAAACGCGCGCACAGGTCGAGCGACTTCGTGCCCGCGTTCGCGAGTTGACCTCTCGCTTCGACGTTCCGTAGATTTCGTTATGCAGGTTACGGGTGGCGCGGTGGAAGGTGAGGAATCGGCGGTGGCTTGATGCTCAACTGCGGCAGCCGCGCGTCACTCGCGCCGTACGGATGCGCAATGATGCGATAGTCGAAGTAGACTGACGAGCGCCCGTGCTCGTTTTCGCGCACGATGAAGCCGCCTTCGTACTTGGCGGCTACGTACAGACCGCGCGTGTCGCCGTTGGGCGTCAGAAAGACCTGGTAGCCGCGGCCGGGGTCGATCGTGCTTGCGAAGGCCCGATCGAAGCGCACCGCACCTTCACCGTTGAACAACCTGCCCGTTCCGGTGTCCTCCATCGTCGCTTGAGCTGTGATGGCGACGCTTCCACCGAGACCCCGGCCGTCGCGCGATCCGACGAGCGTCTTGAAGCCTCCGTATGCGAGAACGTAGCCTCCGAAAACACCGTCTCCGGTGCCGTCGATAAAGGAACCTTTGTCGTTCGCTTGGTTATGTGTAACGAAAAGGTAATCGGACGCAGCGTCCCCCTGCGCGTAGAGCACGGTGGCGCTGCCGGTGCTCGCGTTGCTTTCGAAATCGCCTGCGTAACCGTTTTGCGAATACCCATGGACTCCGGTGCCGTACGTAGACTGACCGTAGACGCCGTCGCTGGAGCTCGAGTTGCCGTAGACGCCGTCGCTGGAACTCGAGTTGCCGTAGACGCCGTCGCTGGAGCTCGAGCTACCGTAAACTCCATTGCTGTAAGAGGACTGAGCGTAGACGCCGTCGCCGCTTGACGAGTCGCCATAAAGCCCGTTGCCGGTCGCCGAATTGCCGGAGACGCCGTTCCCGGCGCCCGTAGCAACGCCCGAGACTCCGTCGCTGCTTGAAGAGATTCCTAAGACTCCGAACGCGGAAGCGGACGTACCGTAGACGCCCGTACCCGAAGTCGAGAGGCCATACAAGCCGTTTCCCGAGCCCGCTTTACCCATGATCGCGCCGCCGCTACCCGCGTTTCTTTTGCTCAAGCAATAGCCCTTCGTATTGCAAGTCGGCGTAACCAGAGGTTGTGACTGGCGGTCGGCCGGCGCTGCGTTTGCGCCGGAAACGACCCCAGCGCTCGAGAGCGCGAGGCTCGCGCCGAGCAGCAGTGCCGCCGCACCGCTGAGCATGGCGCCTTTGACGAAGGCTTTGGATTTCATATGATTTCCTCCCGAATGCGCACATCGTAGCGAGTCGCGCGTCTCAAGGGCGTCTCAAGAACCGAGACGGGTTTGAGACGCGTCATCGTGTAGGCTTCGCAGTATGCACCAGAGGACTCAGCGCGTGGAACGCCTCTTTCTCGTGCGGTTGTGGCGTGAGCAGGGTGCCGCGCCGGAGGTGATCAGGGGGAGTGCCCGCGAGATTGAGGGTGGACGGCTCTTTGCATTCGCGGAGCTCGCGGGACTGCAAGACTTTTTGCGCCGCCGCCTCGCGGATTCTTCGAATCGAGCGACGCGTACGCCCGGCGAAGCGCCGCGTTGATGGGCGTGCCGATGAACGCTTGACGATCGCTCCCGCGTAGCCGTCGCTTTCGAGCCTCAAACGCGGCATGCGCGCGGCGCAGCACCATGCCTGCTTCCGCGGGCCGCCGCAGCGCGTCGAGCGCTTGCGCGAGCGGCCAGAGCACCAACGGCGAATCGGCGGCGTCGGCATGCGATTCATGGCGCGCCAGCACCGCGTCAACGAGCGATGACGCACGCGCATCGCCGGCAAGCGCGTAGGCGAGTGCAAGTTCCGCTTCCGCTCGATTCGCGTTTGTCTCCAAGCCTAAGTGCTTGAAGTTTTCGAGCGCGCGTTCGAGCACCGGCAGGGCCTCGGCGACGCGGCCGGCCGCTCGGAGCAGGCTCCCCATACAGCGCAGCGATTCGCCTTCGAAGAGCTCGTCTTGGCGAGCGGTTGCGGCCGCCATCGCGCGTTCGGCGAGCTCCATCGCCATTTGGGACTCTTCGCGCTGCGCGGCAAGTTCGCAAGCGATGAGAGTCGCGCATGCACGCCCGAACGCCGATTCGCCCTCGGCGAGCACCGCTTCGATACCCTCGAGGGCTGCCGACGCGAGATCGTGTCTCCCGACCTCGAGCTCGATGGTCGCCAAGTTATTGTACGCAACGAAAAGACCGACCGTATCACACCGTCGGTAGAGATCGATTGCCTTACTCAAGTGCTCCCGCGCCTTCTCGACGCGCAAGAGCGATCCCAGAGCGCTGCCCAACATCGAATGCGCCGCGGCGGTGATATCCCTGCTCCCGACTCTTGCGGCCAAATCGAGCAGCCGCGGTCCCCGTTGTACGACCTCCTGCCAGGCCCCGAACCGCATGCGTGCCGTCATCTCGCAATAAATGACTCGCATGAGCAGCACGGGCGAGTCCGCCGCACGCGCGGCCTGCTCGGCGCGACGAAGGCAGTTTGTCGCTTCTTCCCGGTGTCCCAGCGAGGCCGCGATGTGAGCCTGCAACGTCAGGGTTGTGACGAGTACTGCGGGGTCGTTTGCCGATTCGGCTCGCTCGGCGGCTCGCGTAACGGCATCGTAAGCTTCCATTTGAGATCCTGCATTAGCCTCGAGCGTCGCGTCGTCGCGCAGCGCGATCGCTTCCCACCGCGGATCTCCCAGCGCAAGCCGATAAAGTCGTGCGATGGCGCGACGCGCGCCAAGCGTTTCGCCGAGGTAACGATGCAGCGTCTCGCGCCGCCGTAGAACCTCGCGTAAGCGTTCGGAGTCGCCCAGACGCCGCGCGACGCTACCGAGCTGACCCAATGCGATGCGCTGCGCGTCGCGGTCTCCAAGGCGACCAAGAACTTCTTCCGCGATGCAGAGGAGGTCGAAGTGCTCCGCCTGCGACGTGCGCGGCGATAGTTTGAGACCTCTGCGCGCGTAGACCAGCGCTTCTTCGTTTGCAAAGGCTGACGCGGCGGCGCGCCCCGCGCGCAGATAGCAGGCGGCCGCGTCGGCCGGCTCCCCGCCCAGCTCGAAGTGACGGGCGATGAATGCCGAAAGCTCGGTAAGTCTTGAGGCGTACCAGTGTTCGGCGGCGCGCGCCGTTCGCCGGTGCCATTGCCTGCGCTCGCGTTCAGAAACCGATTCGTAGACCGTCGATGCGATGAGATCGTGAGCGAACTCGTACTCGAACGATCGTGCATTTGCGGTTTGACGAACGACGCGGCGTGCGACGAGCTCGTCGGCCGCGGCGACCAACTGCTCTTCGCTCCATCCGAGAACTGCGGCAACGATTTCCAAGTCGAAAGAGTTCCCAACTACCGCCGCCGCGCGTAGCAAAAGGCCCGCGTCGGGCGCGAGGCGCGCGGTTCGATCGTTGATGATCTCGCCGAGGCGAGTCGGAAGTCTCTTCGTTCGCAGTCCCTGCGGATCGGCCGCCGCGCGGAGAAGCTCTGTAAGAAAGAGCGGATGGCCGCCGGAAAGGGCGGCGACACGCAACGCTTCGATGTCCGATCCGAGCGCGCTGCCGACGATCGACCGCACCGCGCCCGGTGAAAGAGCGCCCAGCGGAATGAGCGCCGGTTTGGGAGCGTGCAGGGGATGGAGCAGTCGCCCGAGCGTATCGCCGCCGGCTGATTCTTCCGCGCGCAACGTGGCGACGATCAGCATCGGTTGTCCGCTGCACGATTCCGCTACGTGTTGCAGCATCGCGATACTGGCCGGCCCTGCGTTATGCAGATCTTCGAGCACGACGACCGTGGGCCGCGCGCGTGCGATTTCACCGAGAACGTGGGCGACGACGTCGAAGAGTTTGATAGCTCCCGGCTCGATCGGATCGATTCGAAGCTCGCCGCGCTGCAGTTGCGGAACGATTCGCGTCAGCACGGCGAGATCGTACGGTTCGAGCTGCAACGACTCGATGAAGCCGAGCGCGGCGCGGAAGATCTCCGTGACGGCCTGGTACGGCGCCGTTTCGGGCGACGACGTCGTGCCCCAGACGACGCGCCCGCCGCTTTCTTCGACCTGCAGCGCGAACTCGGACGTCAACCGAGTCTTTCCCATCCCCGCCTCACCGAGAACGATCGCGACGCCGCCCGCGCCGCCAGCCGCGATTTGCCATAGCTCGCGAAGCCGGCGTAGCTCGTTATCTCGGCCTTCGAACGGAAAGTCTGCATATGGTCTGGACCCCGCGGACGCGGGCGCGATCGCAATCGTAGGCAGTGGGTTACCGCGTTCGATCGCTTGACGCAGTGCGGCGGTCTCGGCCATTAGCTCGACGCCCATCTCATCGCGAAGGCGCTCTTCGAATTCCGCGCATAACACCAGCGCCGAGCTTCGATCGCCGCTCTCCCAACGAACCGTCATGAGTGCGCGCAGCGCGTCCTCGCGCCACGGGTCGTCGGCGAGAATTCGCCCGAGAAAGAAATTCGCAGCCGGACGATCGCGGCGTCCTCGCGCCCGGCGTGCAAGCTCCCAGAGCGCCTCTACGTACGAGCGATGCAGCCGTTCGCGTACTTCGATGAGCCAG
>JAFAHB010000295.1 GCA_019237435.1 Vulcanimicrobiota bacterium | reverse complement strand
GGCGGTCAAGAGTTCGGACGCCGCTCCGGCACGCAGAACGTCATCGGGATAGTGGGCATGGTACGCGCGCTGGAGTTGGCGACCGCGGAGCGCGCCCAAGCGCACCGCAGGGTCGCCGGCCTGCGCGACCGGCTTGAAGCCGGGATCGTAGCGGCCATCCCAGACGTCCGAATAAACGCTGCCGAAAGCCCGCGCTTACCGAACTTCGTGAACGCCAGCTTCGCGGGGGTAAAATCGGACGAGCTTCTGATCGCGCTCGATTTAGCCGGAGTCGCGGTCTCTGCCGGCAGTGCCTGCACCTCGGGAAGCTTGGAGCCAAGCCACGTGCTCGCGGCGATGGGGACCGAACCCCAATGGCGGGAGAGCGCCATTCGGTTCTCACTGGGCACGGCGACGTCTGCCGCCGAGATCGACGAAGTGCTGGGGCTGCTGCCGAGCTTGGTTGGCGGTCTTCGCCGGCACGCCGGTGCGTTGCAGGGGGATGGGTAGAACACAGAAACGAACCGCGCGCGGCTGGAGGCAGAAGCTTGAGCAGTAGTGAGTGGGGGCAGTTGGTTCTCGACGTGCTCGGGGGCGTGGGTGCCCTCCTGATCGGGACGGGAGTACTAGTGGCAGCGCTCGCGCTGGCCAAGACGCTCGCGCGCGTTCGAGTGACGCTCGACAGCGTCGACCGTCAGTTGGAGAACATCGGTCCGCCGGTAACGAGCACGCTCGCGCACGTCGACGAGGTCACGAGGTCGCTCGATCAAACGGCCGGCACACTTTCGCGCACGGCCGACCTGGCAAAAAGCGCCGTCGTGCCGGCAATCGTGAACCTTGGGGCGACGTTGAGCGGTGTTACCGCCGGTTTGCGTCGCTTGGTTACTGGAAAAGATCGAAAGGCAAGGGAGCAATAAAAGATGGATAAGGGCAATGGCGGAGCCGGTGGATTCTTCGCCGGTTTTCTTATCGGCGCGGTCATCGGCGGTGCCGCCGCCGTGCTGCTGACGCAGGAAGAAACGCGCGACCGACTCGCCGAGAAGGCGCGCGACGCCGGCAGTTTTGCGATGGGCGCCACGGGTGACATCCGCGGCAAAGTGAGTGACGTTACGTCGCAGTGGCAGTCGAGCGTTTCGGAGCTTTACGAGCGCGGACGGCAAGTCGTCGAAAGCGCGCGCGCCAACGTCGATGCCGCCGTAGCGGAGGGACGAGCTGCGGCCGACGAGACCGCGGACGAGCTTCAACAGAAAGCCGAGGGTTAGCGCTTGGACATCAAGGTCAACGTCCGGGAAGCGCCCGGTGACTGCTACGTCGTCGATCTCAGCGGTGAGATCGACGTTTACACCTCTCCGAAAGTCAAGGATGCTATCGGGAATCTGATCGATCGGGGCGTCTATCATCTGGTGATCAATCTCGAGAAGGTCCGCTATATCGACTCGACGGGTCTGGGCGTGCTGATCGGCGGGCTCAAGCGCGTACGCGAACACGGCGGATCGGTGAACCTAGTCTGCACCAATCCGCAAATCAAGAAGATCTTCGACATCACGGGGCTCGTCAAGATTTTCGGCATCTTCGATAGCGAAGATGCCGCCATGAAAGCTTTGGTATGAATCAGGCGCTGGAAAACGCCGCGCCGGAACTCGTCGAGCTGCGCATCCCTGCCCGGCCCGAATGGGTCGCGCTCGCGCGCCTCGCCGCCGCCACCGTCGCGAACCGCTTGCGATTCTCCATTGAGGAGATCGAAGACGTAAAGCTCGCGGTCGCGGAAGCGTGCACGGCCGTGATTCAGCACGAGGGACATGGCGAGTTCATTGCGCTGGACTGCGAGGCTCGCAGCGACGCGTTGCGCATTCGTGTGCGCGATAGCGGCCGCCATCAGGCGGCCCACTCATCGGATCGCCACATGAACTTCGAGGAAGCCCGTATCGCCGGGCTTGGAATTTTTTTGATCCGTACGCTCATGGATGAGGTTAGCTACGACGTTCATCCGCAGCACGGCACGGATCTGCTCATGGTCAAGAGGTTGGCAAGCGCTTAGGGCGTTTGCTCTGACATGGTCTACTCGAAGACGCCCGTCGCGCGCTTCCATGCGCGCTCCTGCTCGTCCATTTTTTCGGGAGAACGAAGTTTGGAAGCAGCCATCCATGGCTGGCCCGAAAAAACTGGACGCTTCTCATAGACCATGTCCGAGCAACGCCACGCACTTAACGAAATGGATAGTTTGAAGTAGTGCAGCAGGAGCGGGAAAAGGAACGGCCGGAGGCACGGGCGGAAGCGCGGCAAGGCGCGCGGCCGGATCGCGAACGGACGCGCGCGCTGTTTGCGCACTTCATTCACGCGCGCCAGCGTCACGACGCTCGTCCCGAACGTGCCGATGCCGAGTACGAACGCTTGCGAGACGAACTCGTCGTCGTGCATCTCAACCTCGTGCGCTTCCTTGCGGTCCGGTTTGCAAACCGCGGGGAGCCGCTGGACGATCTCGTCCAAGTCGGAACGGTCGGCCTGCTCAAGGCCATCGATCGTTTCGATCTCGAACGCGGTGTCGAGTTCACCACGTACGCTACGCCGACGATCGTCGGCGAGATCAAGCGATACTTCCGCGATAAAGGTTGGGCGGTAAAGGTTCCGCGCCGATTGCAGGAGCTCAATCTGGCGGTCAATCGAGCCAGCGACAAGCTCGCGATCGAGCTTGGGCGAAGCCCCACGGTGGCCGAGCTCGCGGAGCACCTGCATGCCGGCGAGGATGAGAGTCTCGAAGCGCAAGAGCTAGGCCAAGCGTATAACCTGCTCTCGCTCGACAGCGAGGTTTCAGGAGAGACCGACAAAAAATCGCAGACTTTGGCGGATACTGTCGGCGTTTCGGACGCCGGGCTAGCGCTGCTTGAAGATCGCGCAAACCTCGAGCGGGCCTTTCACGTGCTCAGCGGTCGCGAGCGCGTCATTATCTACCTACGTTTTTACGAATCCGTGTCGCAAACCGAAATTGCCAAGCGGCTCAACGTCTCCCAGATGCACGTCTCGCGCCTCCAAGCAAAGGCGCTCGAAAAACTCCGCACCGCCCTCGCCGAGTAATTCGGGCCGAAGCGTTCAACGTAACGCCTGTGTCATCCTGAGCGGAGGCGCGAAGCGCCGGAGTCGAAGGACGCTCGTCGCTCCGCATCCTTGCTCCGCTCCTGCTCATCCGCGCTCGCACCACCTGCTAAGGACAATTTTGACGTCCTGTCAACGGCGCTCGCGTCGGAAGCCCCTCCGCAACACGTCATGACCTTCTGCGAGCGGTGCCGCCCGGGTCAAGCTTCGGCGTCTTCGCCGCAGGCTACGCGGTGGTGAGGGGCCTGTGAAGGGAGGAGCGGAGCCATGGATGGCGGGAGCGACGACGAGGCGAGCAGCTTTTTCGCGTGATGCGAAAAAGCGAGCGTCCCCGAACCCATCGTGTAGTCTGTGGCGAAGACGCCGCACCGAGCTAGTTGCAGCGACAAGCGGCCCCGACGCGGCATGTCATGGGTTTCTCGGGGCGACGTAGCGTAGAATAGCGGCAGTGAAGAGTCAACAGCTGAGGCAGGCGTGGATCGACTTCTTCGCCGGCAAGCAGCACAAGCTGCTGCCGCCGGCGAGTCTGATTCCGCACGAGATGTCGACGACGCTCTTTACGATCGCGGGCATGGAGCAGTTCGTTCCGGTCTTTCTCGGCGAGCAGCCCGCACCCGCGCCCCGCGTCGTTACCGTGCAGCGGTGTCTTCGAGTAGCCGGAGCGAAGAGCGACATCGAGAGCGTCGGCCGCACCGGCCGGCATGGCACATTCCTCGAGATGCTCGGCAACTTCAGCTTCGGCGATTATTACAAGCGCGAGGCAATTCTTTGGGCATGGGAGTTCCTCATCGAGGTACTGGGGCTCGATCGGTCGCGTCTCTACGTGACGGTTCACGTCGGCGATGACGAAGCGGAGCGAATCTGGATCAACGGCGTCGGGCTCGCTCCCGAACGCGTAACGCGCTTCGATGAAGAGAACTTTTGGACGATGGGGCCAACTGGCCCGTGCGGACCGTGCACCGAGATTTTCTACGATACCGGAGCGGAACACGCCAGTGGCGAGGACGATAGGGGTCCAAATCTCGGAAATCGCTACGTCGAGATTTGGAACATCGTCTTTCAGCAGTACAATCGCTCGTGGGACGGCGAGCTGACGGAGCTTCCGCGCAAGGCGATCGATACCGGAGCGGGATTCGAACGGATGCTCGCGGTCTGCAACGGCGTCGCTTCGATGTACCAAACCGACCTTTTCACCGATTTGGTCGCGGCGCAGCCGCCGGTCGGACGTTCGGCGCTCTCAGCGCAAGAGCAAACGGCCCGGCGCAACATCATTGCCGACCACATGCGCGCGGCGACGTTCCTGATCAACGACGGTGTCTATCCTTCAAATACCGATCGAGGCTTCGTGCTGCGATTTCTCATCCGGCGGGCGATCCGCAACGGCAAGCT
>JAFAHB010000118.1 GCA_019237435.1 Vulcanimicrobiota bacterium | reverse complement strand
CGTCGGAAAAACGCGATGCGCGCTGCAGGCCGGGGCGGAGCTGCTCGAAGAGTTCGGCGACGGCGTCTGGCTCATCGATCTGGCGCCGATCGCCGACGCCTCGCTGGTTACGAGCACGATCGCGGCGACACTCGGCGTGCGCGACGTGCCGAATCGCTCGCTGCTCGAAACGCTCATCGAATATCTCGCCTCACGCAAGCTCTTGCTCATCCTCGACAACTGCGAACACGTCCTCGACGAGGCGCGCCGCGTAACCGCCGAGATCTTGAAGCGATGCCGGCAGATCCGCATGTTGGCCACGAGTCGCGAACCGTTCAACGTCGGCGGCGAGCAGGTGCTGCGGCTCCCGTCGCTGCAGGTCGCCGATGCGATCGCGCTCTTCACCGATCGAGCCCACTCGGCCGATTCCCACTTTTCGTTGACGAGCGAAAACACCGGCGCCGTTACCGCGATCGCGACGCGATTGGACGGAATGCCGCTGGCCATCGAGCTCGCGGCCGCGCGCGTCCGCGTCCTCTCACCGGCGCAGATCGCACAGCGCCTCGACGAGCGTTTTCGCGTGCTGACCGGCGGCGATCGCAGCGCGCTGCCGCGCCGGCAGACGTTGCGCGCGACGATCGATTGGAGCCACGACATGCTCGACGATCGCGAGCGTGTGATCTTTCGCCGTCTAGCGATCTTTGCCGGAGGCTTCGGCACGCCGGCCGCAATCAGCGTATGCAGCGTACCGGACGAGATCGACGAGTGGGACGTGCTCGATTCCCTGACGGCGCTCGTCGACAAGTCGCTCGTGCTCGCGGAGCCGTACGGCGAGGATCAACGGTATCGTTTGCTGCAGTCGATGCGCGAGTACGGGCTCGAACGGCTGCGCGAAGCGGGCGAAGAGCAAGCTACGGCCGGGCGTCACGCTCGCTACTATGCCTCCTTCGTCGCAAGCCTCCGTCCGCTCATCGAAGCGCTGGAAGACGAACAGTGGGGGCGGCTTTGCCGAACGGAGCTCGACAACATTCGCACCGCGATCGAATGGACGCTGGTTCGCCGTAACGATCCGCCGC
Source organism: Vulcanimicrobiota bacterium (assembly GCA_019237435.1). Classification (GTDB taxonomy): domain Bacteria; phylum Vulcanimicrobiota; class Vulcanimicrobiia; order Vulcanimicrobiales; family Vulcanimicrobiaceae; genus Cybelea. The sequence goes on along the minus strand of JAFAHB010000118.1, from coordinate 5,827 downwards.
TCGGCATTGCGTTGCTCGCGGAGCTCGAGTGGCCGCAAATACTTACCACACCGCAAGAAGCGATGCGCTGGTACGAACGCGCGGCGCAAGAGACGGATGCGATGCCGAATGCGCTCGCTCACGCCCGCATTCTTCGGAGTTGCGTCTTGTTGGAGTGGCTGCTCGGGCACCCCCACGAGCAGCGCCAGCGAATCGCTCTTCACGCGGTCGAGGTCGCCAAAGCGGCGAACGACGCCGACGAAATTGCTCGCGCGCTCGCCAATCTCGGCGGGTTGTATCGCGGCGCCGCGCTCTTCGACGAAGCCGAAGTCGCGCTAGCCGAGGCGTACGCGCACCCGGACCGGTTGTCGCGCATTACCGCCAACGTCGTGCTAAGAATATGGGCCGTGAACAACCTTCAACGCGGCGACGTCGAGCTCGCCCGGCTGCAATTTTCGACCGTCGCACAATCCGAACGCCCCGGCAGCGAAGCGCACGCGAGCGCACTGCTCAACTTGGGCGAGCTCGAATACGCAACCGGCAACCTCGAAGCGGCGCGCGCTGCCGCGCGCCGTGCGAAAGAAACGTACGCGGCGCTCGGGTCGACCTATCTCGACCTCGTGCTGGCGAACCTGGGAGCCTACGCGTTGGCGGCCGGCGACTTAGACGATGCCGGCGCGCACCTTCGTGAAGCGCTGGAAGTGCAGCGGCGCTTACGCGGCGGTTGGCTCTCCGCAATTCTCGAGCACCACGCGTTGCTGGCCGCATTGCGCGGCGATCAGGCACGTGCGGCGCTGTTGCTCGGATTTACCGACGCGCAATATCGCGTCCGCGGCGAGGTACGCCAAAGCACCGAGCAACGCGGCTACGAACGCCTCATCGATCTCCTCGGGCAGAGGTATGCGAACGGCGAGCTGGAGAGCCTGACCAGCGCCGGCGCGCGTTTGAGCGAGGAAGAGGCGCTCGACACCGCGACGGCAATATATGAAGCTAATACCGTGTCACCCTGAGCCGTGTCACCCCGAGCTTGTCGAAGGGCGACACGCCACCAATGAAAGGAACCCACGACATGCCTGATGCGAAGTCGGAAGTCACGCAAGCACTCGAAGCACACCGGCGCTCTTTCGAAGAGCTCCATCGCAAGCTCGCCGCGATTGCCGGCTGCGACAAGGAAAAGCTAGCGCACGCGGTCGCGAAATTCAAGGCGGCGCATCAGGCGTTCGCCGATGATGCTCAGGCATGCGTCGGGTTCTAAAGCGATCGGATTACTTCACTTCAGCAGCGATTCGAGGGTCGTCCCGATAGGAACGCCTAACCCTGTGGACGGATTCCAGCCTGGCCCACTCTGATAACGGTCGTTACCGCCCGACGTAATGGCGCGAAACGCGCCGCGCGTTTGCGCGCTGTACAGCAGCGGCCCGAAGAACCCGAGCGGATGCCCAAGCCGCTGCGCGAGGCGGGCGGTAAGAGCGGCCCACATCGGCGCCACGGCGCTCGTCCCGCCCATCGCAAACGGGGTTCCGTTAAAGTAGACGCGATGGCCGGGCATCGATTCGGCGGCGACGTCGGGCACACCACGTCCGGCTTTCGCTTTATATGCCGCTGCGACCGAAGGCACTTCGCTTTGCCACGGCGGGGCGTCCACGCGATCGCTGAAACCTCCGCCGCTCTTGGGCCACGCGATTTCTGAGCCGTTATCGTCGATCTGCGTTCCGCCGCACGCATGCGCAAACGAACTCGAAGCCGGCGCGAGGACGTGCGGCGTTCCGTCGGGGTCGAGCTCCGCGCCGTTGTCACCCGAAGCACAAAAAACCGTCACGCCGAGCAATGCGGCAGCGGTGAAGAGCTGATCGAGAACGGCAAGCGCGGCGGGCGTCCATAAATACTCGGGAAATCCAAAGCTGATCGAGAGGATCGACGGCCGGCTCGCGTCGTCGAAAATGACGTGCCGTATAACGTCGAGCACGCCGCGTTCGTCGTCGGGCGCCGCGTAGATCACGATCTGCGCGCCGGGGGCCAGCGCTCCCACGATCTGCGTGTCGATCGCCGACTCAATGTCCTTTTCTGTCGCGGTGTCGTGCGTTAGTTCAGCGTTATCGACGCGCTTAACGATAGGAGTCTTCGCGGAGACGTCTTGGCTTTGCATGCACGCCGCAAAATCGGCGGGCCGAAACTCGCCGCGCAGCTGCACGATCGCGACGGTTTGCCCGCTGCCGTCGGCATCGGGGAACTGATATCGCGCGACGATGTCCTTCGCCGATGGTGGAACCGTATGCGGCTGAAGCTGCCCGATCGCGTGCGAGCGCGGCCATTGGTGAATGCCGAAGACGCTCTGCAGAATCGCCGCGATCTCCGGAGGCGTGTGCAGCGAGTGCGAACGATGGCGAAACCGGCGCTTATCCTCGAGCTCGTAGATTCCCGCGGTCGCGCCGAAGGCCTCGACCAGCTTCTGAATCGGACCGCTTAACGTAACGTGCCGCCAGTACGTCGAAACCATCTCGATTCCGAATCGCGCGCAGTAACGGTGCAACAGCTCCACGTCGGCCGGATCGGCGCCGGTCTGCTGCGCAAGCGTCGCCCGGTCGGCGTACGTACGTTGCGCAGGCGGCGTTGCACCCAGCGTCATCGCATGCTGCACGTCGAGCTCGCCGCCGCGCCTTGGGCGAAGCCAAGCGGTGGCGAAAATGTCGGCAGGCGAGAGGTCTGCCACCGGCGTTGCGCCCGGCCACACCGCGCGGTGGGTCTGCGGAACCGGAACGCGATCGCTGGAGGTCATGCGCCCCAGCCGAGCTGCGACACGATCCATTGCGCGGCTTGCGCGCGAGTCAGCGGCGACGACGGCCAGTTCAAGCTGCGCCCGAGATTGCTCTCGACCGCGGCCTTGGCGCCGTCGCCGAATGGATCGTTCGGTTGAAAGTTCATCGATGCCGCGTTCTCACCGCTTATCACGCCGGCGACGCCGAGTAGATGCGCGGCGGCAAACCACGCATCGCCGAAATGCACGTCCGTCCACCAAAAAATCGGAACGCCGCGCGCGAGCAGGCTCTTTTGAAAGGATCTCAGCGTGGTCTCGGTCATTGCTACAGCGCGTGGAAGGACGTTCGAGTTGAGCGCAAACGAAGTCAGCATTCCGGCGGCTTCACCGACGTTCCACTCGACGGGGTGCAGGCGGTACGCGCCGTTGGTTACGTGCGTGGTGCCGATGTTCTTGCAGGCCGCAAGCAGGTTGTTAACGCGGATGGGAATCAGCGCGCGAAGCGGTATCTCAAACGGGCGAATGGGAATCCAGGCACCGGGCATGCCGACGCCGCGCAGCGCGTGAATGTCGAGCGCTCCGTAATCGCCGATTCCGCATGAGTCGCCGTAGTTCTTCGCGCGCGGCCCTGGGTTGTGGCTTTGATCGAGATCTTGCTGCACGACGGTATAGAGCGCTTTGATGCGGCGCGACTCGCGAACGTAAGGTTGCGCTGAGGTGCCGTCCCCCGAGCCGAACTGATCGGGCCTCACTTTGAGATTCGGATACCCGTAGCCCGATCCGTCGTCGCGCGGCACCTCGGTCTGGAGCCAATAGACGTAACCCAACGACGCTTGCCGCGCCGCTTCGACGATTTGCTCGTCCTTGCCGGCGTCGCCGGATGGAATCGTCGCGCCTTGATAGTCGTTGGCGCCCATGTTGATCATGCTGAGATCGGCCGGGAACGTAGGATCGTCGAAGTTCGAGGCTCGGATATGCCGGCGATAGCCCCACATGTCGGCCGGCTCGGCAAACATCTTCTTGATGTAACCGTCCACGATCGTGTAGTTCTGCTGCGCCTTGAGCTCGTCGTAGTTGGCCGGCTTCGCGATCGTGTGATTCTCGCCGTCGGGCCGCCGCTCGAGCGCGACGACCATCGTGATGGGCTGAATCCAGTCCGGGTGCGCAACGCTCGCAGCGTCCGGCTCGTTCGTATCGGCTCTCGCCTCCGCGCCGATCACGTGTTCCACGCCGGCCAGCGCGATCAAATCGCCGAGATCGGTCGCGTCGAGAAAATATCGCGCGGTAAATGTCGTGGCAACGCCGTTGGCATCCACCGCAGTGACGCTTTGCACGGTATCGCCGCTTACCGATGCCGCCGTTACGCGTAGGTTGAGCCTCACATGCAGCAACGGCGCCGCCTGGAGCTGCTGCAACAGCATGTTGTGCGCGACGAGCGGCTCGGTTGAAAATCCCGGATAATCGCCGCCCGGATCGAGCACCGGTTGCGCCGCACCGCTCGACGAGAGCGTGTAGTTATTGCGATAGAACGCGCGAACGGCGTGTTGAAAGTTACGGTACGTGGCGGTGCTTCCGACGGTCGGCGTATAGCTCGTTTCGTCGGGCTTGGTAACGCCTTGCGCGGAATATTGGCCGCCGAGCCATCCCGACGATTCGATAAGACAGGTGGAATGGCCGCCGGCGGCTGCCGCCAATGCCGCCGCACAGCCGCCGAAGCTTCCACCCACGATCACAACGTCGTAGTCCATCGGTTCTTTAGCTTCTCCGGATTGCGCGCCACGCATCCCGGACGGCCGCTGGGCGGAGTTGATCGGAGCGGGCGCCCGAAGCTCCGGATGCGAATGCCGCCGCATGCGATTTTCCAATAAGACTTGCATCGTAACCGGCGGAGGGTCTGGCATCGGCCGCGCCACCTGTTTGCAGATGGCACAAGAAGGGGCGTTCGTCGTCGTCGCCGATCTCAATCTTGCTTCGGCGCAGGCGACCTCCGACGCCATCGCGGCGGCCGGTCAAACGTCCGTCGCCGCGCAAGTTGACGTCGGTAACTCGCCGCAGGTGCAGGACGTCGTGCAGAAGGCGCTCGCGCACAATGGCAGAATCGACGTGATCGTCAACGACGCCGCGATGATGACCTTCACGCCGATCGTCGCGATTGCCGAAGCCGATTTCTTCAAAGTGCTGACGACGAACCTGGGATCGGTCTTCTTCTTTGCAAAGTACGGCGCGCCGCACATGCCGCCCGGCTCGGCTTTCGTTAACGTAAGCTCCGTGCATGCCTTCGCGACGACGCTCAACGTCGTCCCCTACGCCTCCTCGAAAGGCGCGATCGAAGCCTTTACGCGAGGCTTCGCGCTCGAAATGCAATCGCGCCAAATCCGGGTGAACGCCGTGGCTCCAGGCTCGGTCGACACGCCGATGCTTTGGAACAATCCGAACGTGAAGAGCGGCGTGGAAAAACCGACCGGAGCGATCGGCAAACCCGAAGATCTCGCGGCCGCGATCTGTTTTCTGGCCTCAGACGACGCGCGCTTCGTTAACGGTGCTACGCTCCTGGCCGACGGCGGCCGTTTGGCGGCGTTGCCGTAGGCGGACTAGCAACGATCGTTGGATCGTTCGCGGGCGGGGCGACGTGCAAGGCGCCGCGTTCGTACGCGAGCGGTTGGTAGGCGTCGGCTTGCGCGAAGTACCGGCTCGGCCACGTGAAAAGCTTGGCGTCGGGATAGTCGTACACGATGTTGAATCGCTTGAGCAGCCCGGTGCCGATGCTTGCGTCCTGCGGCGCGAGCGCGAATGCGCCGCCCTTATTGGTCGGCACGCGCGTTACCACGCCGGGGATCGTCGCTCCGAACAGCGAGACGGTGGTACGCAGGACGTCGCTGTAGACCGGTCCGCCGATGCCGATGCCGGTGATTGCGTTGCGAACCGGCGCGTCGCGTGAAAAGTCATTGACTTGAGCGAACCGGCGAAAGAGCGTCAACGACGAGCGATCGCCGGTATCGATGACGAACGTGCCGTGCACGCCGTCGACCGCGGCCTGAATCTGCGGTATTCCGTTAGAGTCGACGGTAAAGCCGGTGGCCGTCGCGCTTTTCG
>JAFAHB010000283.1 GCA_019237435.1 Vulcanimicrobiota bacterium | reverse complement strand
GGCGGCGCGCCGACGATACGATGGCACCGCCGCGCGCGAAAATCACCGGCCTTTACGTCAATTCGGCACTGGCCAAAAGCGAAGCGGTCCAAAACGGTTACGACGAGGCGATTCTCCTCTCGCACGACGGTCATGTCGCCGAAGGCTCAGCCGAAAATATTTTCCTGGTACGCCGCGGAGTGCTCTATACGCCCGATCCGTCGCAAAATGTCCTCGAGGGCGTCACACGTCGCATGATCATCGAAATTGCGCGCGACGAGCTGGGAATCCCAATCGTCGAACGCTCGATCGATCGTGGCGAGCTTTACGCCGCGGAGGAAGTCTTCTTTACGGGCACGGCGGTCGGTATTTGCGCGGTGGCATCGATCGATCGGCGCACGATCGGCGACGGAGGCGTCGGCCCGATTACAGCGCGGTTACGCGCGCTCTACGATCGCGCCGTCACGGGACGCGATCCTCGATTCCAACACTGGCTGACGCGAACGTACGCGTCGGCGAAGATTAACGCGTAGCGTTAGAACGACGGCGGCGCCGTCGCCGCGCCGCCGGGTGTAGCGCCGGGCGCATCGTCGTATTGTTGCGATGCGTCGGCAGGCGGCGTATCGGAAGCCGGAGCATCGGATCCCGGCCCTTGGGCTGCAGGCGGCGCGGATTCGTTCCAATAGCCCGAGTCGAGCGAGGCGCTCGGCGGCTGCTCGCCGCCGGCCGTTTCGCGCCAGCGTGCAAAACGCAGCTCGTCGGCATAGGCAAGCCGCGAAACGGAGTGAATGAACGCGCGGCCGAGATCGGTCGACTCAAGTCGGGTCGTCATCACCGCGATCACGTAAGGCGCGTCCTCGGCAAAGACGATTCCGGCGTCGTTGAGCGTGTCGTCGAGCGAGCCGGTCTTATGGGCAATGGGAACGTTCGGAGGCAACGGCTCGGGAAGGAGCGTGTTGATTCGATCGGCTTCCAAAATCGTAATCATCTCGTTCGAAGACCACTGATCGATCAACTTACCGCGCGCCATGAGGGCCAGCAATCGCACGAGGTCGGCCGCCGAAGTTCGCAGCGTCTGACGGATCGACCAGGCGTCGGTGCGGACGTCGCCCGCGAGGTGAGTCCGCTCAAGGCCGAGCTGCGCCATCCCACGATTGATGTTATGCCGCCCTACCAGTCGGATCAGCATGTTCGTCGCGGTGTTGTCGCTGACGTCGATCATCTTGGCGAGCAGAACCGAAACCGGATAGCTCGTGCCGGTTCGTGCCTCGCACAGATCGCCCGACCCGTAGTCCTTGTCGGTGCCTTCCAGCGTCACGCGGCGCTGCAGATCGAAGCGTCCGGCCTGCAACTGCGCGAAGACCTCGACCATGACCGGCAGTTTTATCGTGGACGCGGCCGGCATGCTGCGCGCAGCATTGAATCCGGCACCGTAGCCGGTATCGAGATCGAGTAGCTCGAGACCGATCGCTCCGGGCACGCGTTGTGCCATAGTACGGACCTCGTGGTTGAGGTTCGCGAGCGGCGGGGGAAGATACGCTCGTGCCGGTGCGACGGACGTGATGCCTGCCAAGAGAGCAAACGCCATGATTGACGCCGCGCGCGCAAACATTGCCCGCCGTTTCGATTTCCGCGCCGAGCAGCTCCTGCTCGATGCACGTCGTTACGGGGCTCGCTTGGCCGCATGGTGAACCGCCTCGCATGAGGGGCACGCGACGCAATCCGTGGCGATGGCTGACCGACCAGCGTGTTACCTACGCGCTCAAGATCCTCATGGTTCTGGTGCTCGCGTTTTACGTCGGACAGTTCGTCCTCGAGGTCCTGGCTCGCATCGCCAATGTCGTCTACATTCTCGTTGCGGCGATTTTTTTGGCGTACATCATTTACCCGGCGGTGCATTGGCTGCATCGCAGGATGCCGCTGGTGGTGGCGATTGCGCTGGTCTACGTGGCGATCATCGCCGCCTTCGTTTTACTGGCGGTGTTCATCGTGCCGCACGTCATGGACGACGTGCAGCTGCTCGTTCAACGCTATCCCGACCTAGTCTCACGACTCCATTCCATCATCTACAACCCGCACGATCCCGTGACGTCGCGTCTGCCGAGCTGGATTCGGGATCAGATTGCCTCCGCGCCAACGACCTTCGCGACATGGTTGAAGGTGCGCGGACTTCAGGCCTTCGGGCAGTTTGCCACCCTTCTGGCGGGAACCATCGCAATCGTCGCGATCTTCGTCGTCGTTCCCGTGGTCACCGCATATCTCTTGCTCGACCTGCGCCATCTGAAGCAAGCTCTTGCAGCCGTGATTCCCGAGCAGCGATGGCGGGATACGATGGAGCTGCTCTCCGAGATCGATCAAGTCATCGGCGGCTTTATCCGCGGCCAGACGCTCGTGGCGACGATGATCGCAATCCTCGTCACCGTCGCGTTGATTCTCATTCGCGTGCCGTATCCGTATCTATTCGGACTGCTCGCGGGGCTTGGGGACCTCGTCCCTTACGTCGGCGCGGTCGCCGCCTTCTTTCCCGCCTTCATTGCGGCGGTGTTGAGCGGGGGCTGGGTCAGCGGCGTACTCGTCGCCGTCGCGTTCGTCGTCATCTTTGAAGCCGAAGGGCACTTCATCGCGCCCAATGTCGTCGGTAAACAGGTCAAGCTAAGCGCCTTCGTCGTTCTCGTTGCGCTCTTGATCGGCGCCGAGCTGGCGGGGCTGTTCGGAATGCTCGTCGCCGTGCCGGTGGCAGGCGTTATTCGCGTCATTGCAACGCGGGTAGTCGAAGCCGCCAAATCGAAGCCTCCGCCGTCGTGAGTGCGATCGTTTCACCGGTACGGCGCGTCGACATCGTCGGCGTGCCGATGGACCTCGGCGCGAGCCGCCGCGGCGTCGACATGGGACCGTCGGCGGTGCGCTACGCGCGGCTGCACGACGCGTTGGGCAAGCTCGGCATCGAGACGATCGTCGATCGCGGCAACCTCGTCGTGCCGATTCGCGAATCGGCCGATGCCGAGGATGCGTCGGCAAAGTTTCTCACCATCATCAATGAGGTTTGCGACGAGTTGGCGGTCGAAGTGGAACAAGCGGTTCGCGCCGGGGGCATGCCGATCGTGCTCGGAGGAGATCATTCAATCGCCGTCGGTACGCTCGATGGTCTGACACGTGCCCGCGGGGAGCAGCCGGGATTGATTTGGATCGACGCGCACGCCGACATCAACACGCCGGCCAGCTCGGCCACCGGCAACGTTCACGGCATGCCGTTGTACTTCGCCGTCAATAAGGGGTTTGCGAAAGCCGACCGGACCGTTCAGATCGGCTTGCGTGACGTCGATCCCGGCGAGAAGCGCATGTTGCGCGATTTCGGCGTGAAAGCGTTCACGATGAGCGACGTCGACAAGCTTGGCATGGTTCACGTGATGGAACAAGCGTTGGCAGTCGCCGGCGCGGGTGAGCGACCGATTCACGTTTCGTTCGATATGGACGCGATCGATCCGAGCGAAGCGCCGGGAACGGGAACGCCCGTCAAAGGCGGCTTGAACTATCGCGAGGCGCATCTCGTGATGGAGATGTTGTTTGAAAGCGGTCAACTCGGCTCGATCGAGATTGTCGAGATCAATCCGATTTTGGATTATCGCAACCAAACTGCGACGCTCGCCGTCGGCTTGATCTGCTCGGCATTAGGTAAGTCGATTCTGTAGCGATACACTCTCGTTCTTGCAGCGTGAGCTTGGACTTACTCGTTGCGCCGAAGCACGGCAAATAACTCTGAAACCGCGTAACTGAAGGCCGGCAGCGCGTTGTGTGCGATCGCTCCCGTTTCGTCGATTATTGCCGCGCCGCTAGCGTCGTGGAGTTCTACCACGCGACGCATTGGATCCACGACGATAACCAGTTGAGAACCGCCACGCAAGTACGTGCGGACTTTATCGTCAATGTCAATTCGGCGGTCGTCAGGAGAGAGTATTTCGACGGCAACGTCGGGCGCGATCGGCGGAACTTCGAGTTCTTCATCGGTGAGCGCGCGAAGGCGCTCGTTCGAAACGTAGGCGACATCCGGGACGAGCGGACGGCGAACTTCTCCAGGCGGTGCAATGCGAAAGCGCCATTCGGGGCCAACTCTGCCGCGGCCGCGGGACCAACGAGTAAGGGCAATCGTCATCGCGCCCTGGAGCCAGGAATGCGTTCGTTGCGGACTCACTTTTTGCCGGGGACGCCCGCGCACCCATTCGGTTTCAGGCTTGGTCTCGGGCAGAACGATCTCGTGATACGGCATCGGCTCACACCACTGTATCACGCGATACCGGCACAGTCACCAGGCCGCTTCCTGAGGCGGCAGCTGGCGAAGTCTGCTCTAAAGTCTAATCGTTGCGCGGGCTTCGCAGGAGACGCCGCCGCCGCAGACTGCGGGATCCCAACTCGCATCTGCGAGCAGCGATCGAATGCGGCCCTCGAGCTGCGGATCGATCGGAGGATCGAATAGAATGTTCTCGGTGCGACCGTCTTCGCCGACCGTAACGGTCAGCGTCACGTGCGCGCCGAGAGCGCTGAGCTGCTTGAGCACGGCGGCATCGAGCACCGGTTCCGGCTGCTCCGCACCGAACGGCAGATACCCGCCGACGTGATGCGTGCCGACGCTCGAAACCGCGCGCGAAGCCGGGGACGGCGTTGCGTTGGGCACGCCGTTGCTCTGCGCGGTGCCGGTGCCGGCTTGTTGAACCGCGCCGACCGCCGGCGCTCCCGGCGCGCTCGAGGCAAGTTGAGGCGCAGGCGATGCATGCCGGTGCGGCCGCGTCGCGACGAGGTGCACCGTGGTCGCGAAATTGATCGTCGGCTTGGTCTCA
>JAFAHB010000206.1 GCA_019237435.1 Vulcanimicrobiota bacterium | reverse complement strand
TCGAAGGGTCGCTCTTATCATAGCGCGATTTTCGATACATCTGCGATTCATCGAGCGAGTCGGCTGCAACGATCGGTGAGGCCGCGTCGTAATAGTGCAGGCGCGAAGTTGCATCGTCCTGAGCCGCTTGATCGCAGCTCAGGACCTCGTCCAGGCTCTGCAAAAATTCATCGCTGGGCAACGGCCCGCACGACACGATCGTTGGCCGGTCGAGAGGAATGGCGCGAATCTCCTCGCGGCGCAGCGCTATTCGCGAATCGGCCGCGATCCGCGATTCCACCAGCGCGGAGAACTTCGATCGGTCGACCGCAAGCGCGCTGCCGGCCGGCACGGCCGTTGCGCGAGCCGAGGTGACGATGAGCGAATCGAGGAGCGCCAACTCTTCCTTGAGCAGGCCGACCGCATTTGTCAACGCCGCTCCACGCAAGGAGTTGCTGCAGACCAGCTCGGCCAGTGTACCCGTCTTATGCGCGGGCCCGCTGCGAGAGGGGCGCATCTCGAAGAGATCGACTTCGACGCCACGCCGCGCAGCTTGCCACGCAGCCTCACACCCCGCAAGGCCGCCACCGATGATCGTCAGCCGCTGCACATTGGCCTACGACGAGGCCGCTGTAGGCAGACCCGTCAGCTCGTGAGTGCGATCGGCGGCGCATTGCAGTCGGACGTTACCGCCGCGACGCGTTTTTGCCAGTACGTGAGAGCCGCAGACCGGACAGCGTTGCGGAGCCACGGCATCCCAAGAGATGAAATCGCACCGCGGGTAGTTGGCACAGCCGTAAAACACGCGCCCCTTCTTCGAGCGGCGTTCGACGATGGCGCCGCCGCACTTCGGACACTCGGCGCCGGTCTCTTTGACGATCGGTTTGGTCGTTTTGCACTCGGGATAACCGCTGCATGAAATGAACTTTCCGAATCGCCCGTGTTTGATGACCATCGGGCGCCCGCAGGCCGGGCAGATCTCGTCGGTAGGCTCGTCACGAAGCTCCAAGCGCGGTAGTTTCTTTTGCGCCTGCTCCAGCTCGCTCTCGAACGGACCGTAGAATCGGCGCAGCAACCCAACCCAGTCCTCATGGCCCTCGGCAATACGGTCGAGATCGCCCTCCATCTGAGCGGTGAAGTCCAGGTTGACGATCTCAGGAAAGTGCTCCACGAGCAGATCGTTGACTGCAGTTCCGATCAGGGTTGGAACGAAGCGCCGCTCTTGCTGCGTGACGTACCCGCGAGCCTGGATGGTCTCCACGATCGCCGAATACGTCGACGGCCGCCCGATGCCGTTATCCTCCAGAGCTTTGACGAGCGCAGCTTCGGTGTACCGTGGGGGAGGCTCGGTGAAATGCTGCTTCGGCTCCAGCTTTCGACAGTCGAGGGTCTCGCTCTCGTTCAAGTCAGGCAGCCGAACGCGGCCCTTGCCGTCGTCGTCCTTCGATTCCTCATAGACGCGGGTGAAGCCGGGAAATCGCATCACGGTTCCCGTGGCCCGGAACCCATAATCTGCGGCGGACGCGTCGACGATGGTCTGGTCGAAGAGGGCCGCGGCCATTTGCGAGGCCACGAACCGTTCCCAGATCATCGTATATAAACGAAGGTCGTCGCGACGCAGAACCGCGCTCAAGTGCTCCGGCGTCCGCCACACCGAAGTCGGACGGATCGCTTCGTGTGCATCCTGGGCTCCTTCCCGAACGCGATAGAGGCGCCCGCCATGAAACGCTTCGCCAAAACTACCGACGATGAACTCACGCGCCGCCGCGCGAGCCTGATCGCTGATGCGCGTCGAGTCGGTGCGCATGTAGGTGATCAGCCCTACGGTGCCCTCGCTTCCGCCCAAGTCGACGCCCTCGTAGAGGCCCTGCGCGACTTGCATCGCCCGCCGCACGCGCATCTTCAGCCTTCGCGAGGCTTCTTGTTGGAGCGTCGACGTCGTGAAGGGCGCGGGCGGATTGCGCCGCAGCTCCCGGCGCTTGACTGAGGTAACCCGGTAAGCCGCTCCTTCGAGTGCGCGTAGAATTGAATCGGCTTGTTCGCCGGTCGCGATTTCGACTTTCTCGCCACGGTGCGAAACCAAGTCGGCCGAGAACGGCATCTCCGGATGCCGCGCGCTTGCGAGCAGCGCCGCAATCGTCCAATACTCCTTGGGTATGAAGGCTTCAATCTCGCGCTCACGGTCGACGATCAACCTCACTGCGACCGATTGAACTCGTCCTGCCGAGAGGCCGCTGCGGACCTTCGACCAGAGCAGCGGCGATATTTTGTAACCCACCAGCCTGTCCAGAATTCGGCGGGCTTGCTGCGCGTTGACGCGGTCCATATCGATGACGTGCGGGTGCTTGAGCGCGGCCAACGCCGCCTCTTTCGTGATCTCGTGAAGCTCGATTCGTTTTGGACGCGGCAGTTTCAGCAGCTCCGCGAGGTGCCAGGCGATTGCCTCACCCTCGCGGTCGGGATCCGTTGCGAGGTATACGTCGGTGGCAGTTTTGACGGCTCCGCGAAGCTCTTTGATCACGTCGCCTTTGCCCTTGATCGTCAGATATTTCGGCGCAAAATCGTGTTCCACGTCGACGCCGAGCGTGCTCTTCGGAAGGTCGCGCACGTGTCCGACCGATGCTTTCACCGCGTATCGCGACGGCAGAAACTTCTTGATCGTCCGAGCCTTCGTAGGCGACTCCACGATAATCAGGGGCTTTTTCACCGGGCCTAGTATACCGCCGGGGTCAAGCCCCGGACAATGTTTTGCCCCAAACGCGCGCGTGCGCGTACGTTAATTTGCATCATTTTAGGAAATCATCTATGATGCGTTCAAAAGCGCGAGATGCGCTCTCCACTAACGTTTAATCGTCTCTGGGACGAGGAGGAATAAATGGACTCCGATTCCATAATGGGTGGCGGCGAAGGGGCGGAAGAGCAGAAAGCGGTCCGCAAAGGACGCCGACGAAAAGCCATCGCAGTCATCGCGTTAGCAAAAGCCATAGGCGGCCGCAAGAAGCGTAAGGCGGCGCGGAAAGTCCGCCGCAAGACGCGTAAGGTGGCACGCAAGGTCCGCAGAACCGGGCGTAAGGTGGCGCGAAAGGTAAGGCGGAAGACGCGCAAAGCTGGACGTAAGGTCGCGCGAAAAGTTCGCAAGGGTACGCGCAAGGCCGGCCGCAAAGTGCGCAAGGCCGGGCGTAAGGTCGCGCGGAAAGTGCGCAAGGCCGGTCGCAAGAGAAAGAAGTCCTGAGCAAGCACTCGCGACTCGAGGCGGGCGGTCGACACGACCGCCCGCTTTTTTTATTCGACGGCTAGGCCAGATCCGGACCTTTCCCACCGTGCTCCTCCACCCAATGACACGCGGCGAAATGCCCGGGCGCGTATTCGGTCAGCGGCGGTTCTTCGACGATGCAGCGATCGAACGCCACGGGACAGCGCGTGTGAAAGCGGCACCCCGAAGGAGGATTGACCGGCGACGGAATGTCGCCCGTCAAAACGACGCGTTTTCGGCGCTGCTCGACCGCCGGGTCCGGTATTGGGATCGCCGAGAGTAAGGCCTGGGTGTATGGATGCAGCGGATTTTGGTATAGCGCGTCGCGATCCGCAAGCTCGACGATTTTTCCGACGTACATGACGGCGACGCGCGTGGAAATGTGCCGAACCACCGAGAGGTCGTGTGCGATGAAGAGATATGTGAGTTTGAACTTCTCCTGCAGCTCCTCGAGCAGGTTGATGACCTGGGCCTGAATCGAGACGTCCAGTGCTGAAACGGGCTCGTCGCAGACGATGAACTTGGGGTCAACCGCAAGCGCTCGCGCTACGCCGACGCGCTGGCGTTGGCCGCCTGAGAACTCGTGCGGATAACGATTGGCGTGATAGGGTTGAAGGCCCACGAGCCTCAGCAGCTCTTGTACGCGGTCGTCGATTGCCTTGCCCGTCGCGAGGCCGTGAATGCGCAGCGGCTCAGCGATGATCTCCCGAATCGTCATTCGAGGATTGAGCGACGCGAACGGATCCTGGAAGATGATCTGCATGGACCGGCGGAGGCGGCGAATCTCGCCGCGGTTCATATTCAAAACGCTACGGCCTTCAAAGAGGATCTCGCCTTTGGTCGTCGGTAACAGCCGCAAGAGCAGTCGCCCGATCGTGGTCTTTCCCGAACCCGATTCGCCCACCAACCCAAGCGTTTCGCCCTGCTCTATCGAGAACGAGACGCCGTCGACCGCGCGTACGTCGGCAATATGGCGCGACGTTATGCCGGCATGGATCGGAAAGTACTTATAGAGATCCGTCGCTCGAACGAGCGCGCCGTTCTCCATCTATGCGGGAAGGCCGGCGGGCACGATCGGTAATCCTTGCGCGGCAGGCGGGCGTTGGTCTCGCGCGCGCTCGTCGTAGAGATAGCACCGCGCAACGTGCCCGGCTCCGAAATCGTACAACGGTACCGGATCCTCGCAGATCGGCATGCGATAGACGCAACGGCGAGCGAACGCGCAGCCGGGTGGAAGGCGCAGCAAATTGGGCGGCTGTCCCGGAATCGGTTCGAGGCGCCGATGCTCAGTTTCGTCCAGCCGCGGCAGCGACGCTAATAAGCCTTGCGTGTACGGCATGCGCGGCTCGCTGAAGATTTGCTGGGCCGTGCCGTACTCGACCATATTTCCGCCGTACATCACCATAACGTTGCTGCAGATCTCGGCGACCACGCCGAGATCGTGGGTGATGAGTATAATCGCGGCGCCGGTCTCGCGCTGCAGGTCGTCCATTAGCTCCAACACTTGAGCCTGAATCGTCACGTCCAATGCCGTCGTCGGCTCGTCGGCAATGAGCAACTGCGGATTGCAGGAGAGCGCCATTGCGATCATCACGCGCTGGCGCATTCCGCCGGAGAATTGATGTGGATAATCGCCCAAGCGTTTGTCGGGCAACGGAATCCGGACCTTGTTGAGCATCTCGATTGCCCGGTCGCGCGCTTCGCGCTTTCCCAACCCGAGATGCAGGCGCACGGCTTCGGAGATTTGTTCGCCGATCGTCAGCACGGGATTGAGCGATGTCATGGGGTCTTGGAAAATCATCGCGATCTTGTAACCGCGGATCCCTCGCATCTCCGCTTCACTCTTGGCGAGCAAGTTTTCCCCGTTGAAGGCGATGCGGTCGGCGGTAACCGTCGCGGTTCGGCCGAGCAGACGCATGATCGAGAGCGCGGTAACGGATTTTCCGGAGCCGGATTCGCCGACGATCCCGAGCGTCTCGCCGGCATCGAGCTTGAAGGACAGCCCGTTTACCGCTGTGACCGGACCATCTTCAGTTCGGAAGATCGTCCGTAAGTTCGCGACCTCGAGCAGCAACTACCGACCCGTACCTAGATACCGGTCAAAGAAAGCACGAAGCCGAAGACCACGAAGCAGACCGCGACCCGCGCGGTCCATACTTTGAGCATCTCTTCGGCGCCAAGCCGGCCTCGATACGCCGATTCAACGCGGCCGCCGATCGAGCCGGTAAGTCCCTCTTGTTTGGTCGTTTGAACCGCCAGTAAAAAAATCAGCAGGATCGCCGAAACGACAAACAGGCCTGCGATCGCGTGCGTCGCCCATCCCATGTGCAGCTGAAACCACGTCGCGGGAGCGGGCTGAGGTACTACGGGTGGAGCGGCTGGAGCGTTCGGCGGAGCGGCTCCGCGCGGCAATGGCGAGGCTGCGGCCGACGGTACGACCTTGGCTGCGGCCGTAGCGACCGATAAAAGGGGACTCACTGCGGGTTCCTCTCTACGACCGGTCTCTGCAAACGGCCTGCACGGCAGGCTCTGCCTTGCGCAGGCATCCCGCCCGAAAGACAAGCTCCGCGACGATGAAGAGCGAAGTCGTAGGGGTGCCCGAGTCGCCGACTTTGGAAGATTCGTTTCAGGCCGTCGTTCCGATCAAGAAGCGCCGCGTCTGGCGAGACCTTGCGCGAAGCCTCTCGACGATTTTCAATCCGTTTCTGACGGCCTTCGCCCTGTTCGTAATTCTGGCCGATATCGGCGCAACCGATACGCTCAATTTCTGGCGCTTGCTCTTCATCTCGACGTTCTTCGTCTCGACGGGTCCGATGCTCTATATCTTCTGGCTCAACGCCACCGACCGGATTTCGGACCTCGACATGTCCGTTCGCGTCGAGCGAGAGATGGTGTTTACGGCATTCGTGGTTTTCGACGTCTTGGGCGTCGCCGCGCTTTGGTTAATTCACGCTCCGCGGCTAATGATCGCGGCGATGCTAGGCTATACGGTATCGACGCTGGTCGTTCAGTACATCACGCGTTATTGGAAGATCAGCACGCACGCACTGGGCATAACGGCGCCCCTCACGGCACTGACGTTGATTTACGGCCGTCAGCCGTTGCCTTTCATGGTTCTGATTCCCATGGTCTGCTGGGCGCGCGTTTACTTGAAATCGCATACAGTCGCGCAAGTCGTCGCGGGTGCAGCGCTCGCCGTCGCAACGACCGCCTTCTTCTTCTCCCTATTTCACGTGGGATTGCTTTCGGTCCACTAAGCCCCGGTGAGGTGCGCGAAATCAGAAGAACTCGCGACGGCGGCCCGCTACGCTCAAGCCAACCCAGACCCCGGCCGCGCCAATCACTATTGAAAGCACCGCGCTTTCGACCGCCATAACAATGAGACCGCGCATCGTCCATCCAGGGACATAGCCCGGACCGATCATCGCCGCCACGTACCACCCGAGGGTCGCGTCGGCCACGGCGGCGATCGCTACGGCGACGATGCCGCTCCACGAGCGCCGCGTCCGCCCCGCGTAGACGCCCATAAAAAAGAATAGCACCAGCGCGAGCACCAAGAACGAGTTGTACGCGACGCCGACGGAACGCGCGATGGCCGCGGCGACCACGTCATAAAGAACGATGATGATCGAGAAGACCAGCCCTGAGCGCAGCATTTTGAGCCTCTCTGCGAGTATACCCGGGCGTGGAGGCGGATGTCATTGTCCTCGGCGCGGGTGCTGCGGGGTTGGCCGCCGCGCGACGCCTCGCGGCGCGATCGCTGAGCGTCTTGATATTGGAGGCACGCGGCCGAGTCGGAGGGCGCGCGTGGTCGCAGCCGACGGCCAGGGCCGCGACCCCCGCGGAGCTGGGTGCAGAGTTTATTCACGGGCGCGCGCCGCAGACGATGCGGCTTCTGCGCGAGGCCGGCGGTGCCGCGGTCGACACCGGCGGCGAATCGTGGGTTTTCGAAGGCGGCCGGCTTGCGCTCA
>JAFAHB010000076.1 GCA_019237435.1 Vulcanimicrobiota bacterium | reverse complement strand
TCATCGGGCTGGGCGTCATGGGACAGCTTCACGTGCTCCTGGGTCGCGCGCTCGGGGCCGAAGTCTTTGCGAGCGATTTCATCGCGGAACGACGCGAGCTGGGCCGTCGAAACGGCGCGGAGTCATTTACCCCGGACGAAGCCGCGCGGGTCTTGAGCGGAGGCGCCGACGTCGTGATTTGCGGACCCGGCAGCCCCGACGCCATGCGAAGCGCCGTCGAGAGTGCTGCGCCAAACGGCACCGTCGTGATGTTCACGCCGTTTCCACCCGAAGTTCCGGTGACGATCGACTCGCAGCGCCTGTACTTTGACGATCTCCGCGTCGTGGCTAGCTACTCGTGCGGGCCCGACGATACCCGCACCGCGCTCGAAACCGTTGCGAACGGAGTCGTTACCGCCGAGAAAGTCGGTGCGACGCTCGTTTCGCTCGACGAAGTCCCGCGCGTGTATCGCGAGCTGGCCGAAGCGCGAATCATCAAACCGATCGTCGTTTTCGATTAACTTTCCGCATAAAGAGGGGGTGCCGGCTCAGGTAACGGCAGCACGACGTCGTCGGCGCGCGACGTCACGCGCCAAGCGAGCGCGAGCGAGCCTGCGTAAAGCAACGCTGCCAAAAGCCACGGTGCGCCGATTAACCCCAGCGAGCGCCACGGTCCGGCAAACTGCGCGAACGTCAGCGTAAAGAGCGACGGGCCGATCAGCATTGAGATCCCGCGCACCGATCCGAGCGCGCCTTGAAGCTCGCCCTGCGCGGCGGCTCCGACGCGCCGCGTCATCAATGCTTGAGATGACGCCTGGTACATCGGCAACGAAACGAGCACCGCAGCAACGAGAAAGAGTATTCCGCTGTTGGTCCCCATCAGAGCCAACCCGGCGACCGCGATCGTTAAGCTCGCAAGGAGCGTTCGACGCTCGCCAAGCCGTTTGACGACCGGCCCGATCATCGTCGCTTGATTGATAGCCGCTATCGTCCCAACGAGAGCGAGCGTCAGTCCGATGCTGCCGGTACTCCAACCGAAAGCCGCGATGCAGTAGATAACCCAGACGTTCGGAAACACTTCGTGCGCGAGGTAAGTGATGAAGTTCACCCACGTCAGGCCCCAAAGCTCGTGGTGCGAGCGGAGAAGGCGCAGCGAACCGAGCGGATTGGCGCGCTTCCACTCCAGGCGTAAGGTTCGGCGCTCGCGCGGCAGCGATTCGGGCAGCACGAACAGGCCGTATAGTGTGTTGAGCAGTGCAAATGCGGCCGCCGCCCAAAATGCCAGCCGCGGATTCACGTTACCGACCATACCGCCGATCGCTGGTCCGAGCACGAAGCCTAGACCGAACGCGCTGCCGAGCACGCCGAACGCCGCGGCGCGTTTCTCAGGCGGGGTAACGTCGGCAATATATGCGCTTGCCGCCGTCATGTTCGACGTTGCGATGCCTGAAAGAACGCGACCGGCGAATAGCCACCAAAGATTCGGCGCCAGCGCCATGATTGCGTAATCAATGGCGGTGACCGCATTGGATATAAGAATGACCGGTCGCCGCCCGACGCGATCGGAGAGCATTCCCAGCAGCGGCGAACAAACGAACTGCATGAGCGCCCAAACCGTCGCGAAAAGGCCGATGATCTCGGCGGCGGTGGCATAGTTGTTCGCAACGAAGCCGGCGATGAGTTTGGGAAGCACCGGACCGATCATGCCGAACGTGACCATGTCGATGAGCACGGTGACGAAAACGAACACGGTCGCAGCCCGACGCGTCTTAGCCATCGTACACCGCCGAAATCCACTGCTCGACCGCGCGGTCGATGCGCGTGCGATCGTGGGTGGCCATGAGATCGAGCAGAAAACCGCGGAAGCCCGCGATTAAAATCGTCGCTTGAGTCTTCGTGCAGCCCTGCAGCGCGTCAAGCCATTCGTTGATCGACGAATCAAGGTAGCCTGGAAAGCGCGACCGATCGCTCAACGACAACACATAGACTTCAAAGGAGAGGCGCGTGAGCGCTTCCCATTCGGGCTTGCTCCATTCTCGCCACAAAACGCGGGCGAGCTCGGACGGCGGTAAACCCACCAGCTTCATTTGCGCCATCATCGCTTGTTGACGGGCGCGTCCGCGCCGAACGATCTCGACAACCAGCGCCTCCTTCGATCCAAAGTAATAGAGCAAAACGCGGGGGCTCGAGCGCACCGCCTTGGCGAGTGGCCGCAGCGAAAGCTCGGCCAAGCCGTTGCGGCAGACATAGTCGACGGCCCGGTCGAGCAACTCGGCGCGCCGGGCTTCGTCCGCGGTTCTCGACACAGGCTATCCTAGCATATTTGAAACGTTCGTTTCAAGTATGTATGCTACAGTTACCGCGTGGGATCCGGGCAGCCGCATTATCATCTGGGCAATACCGATGCGGAGCACGACCGCTTAATCCGGCAGGCGCGACGCCTCGCTCCGATCACCGAGCGATTCTTTCGCGAGGCCGGCGTTGCGCAAGGTCAACGCGTGCTCGACCTCGGCGCCGGCGTTGGTGACGTAGCGATGCTGGCCGCCGAAATCGTAGGGCCTTCGGGGAGCGTCGTCGCGATCGAGCGCGACGCGCGCACGATGGCTCGCGCACGCGCTCGCGCCGCGGAAGCGCACGTTGCGAATATCGAATTCGTTCAGGACGATATCGACGGTTATTCGCCCGATGCGCCGTTCGACGCGCTGGTCGGGCGTTACATTTTGCAGTTTCTGCCCGATGCGGCAGCCACATTGCGGCGCCTGGTTCCCGCCCTGAGACCCCGTGGTATCGTCGCCTTTCAAGAGGGATCCTGGGCGCCGTTCTTAGCGCTTTCGCGCGGCTTGCCGCTCTGGTTCGCGGCGGTATCGTTGCTGCATGATGCCGCCGTTCGCGCCGGAGTGGATCTCGAGATGGGCCCGGCGCTGTATCGAGTCCTTCAAGAAGCAGGACTTCCCGGGCCCCGTATGCGGCTGGAGATGGAGCTAGCCTGTGACCCTGAGTTTATTCGATGGACCTCCGACTCGGTACGGAGCGTCTTGCCGCAGATCGAGCGGCTGCGCATTGCGCACGACGCGATCGGCGATCTCGAAACGCTCGAAGAGCGACTCCAAATCGAGGTCGCACGCTCCAAGGCCGTCGTCCCGTGGATCGGTCTCGTCGGCGCGTGGACGCGCCGCGATTAATTCGGTAAGGTGTTTGGAATCGTTGTAAATCCGCCGAAATAACCGCTCGATCCGAACTCGCCGTCCTGGTAAGTCGCACCGTTTAGGGCCTTCGGGTACGACCGCTGATCGATCAATGGATAACCGGCGCTGACCGTTGAGTCCGACGCGAAGATCCTGGAGGATCTCGCGTCCAGCCTAAACGTGCCGGCGCAATAGGTTGCATTTAGATTTCGGTGCCGCGCCGTCCGCCGTTCGTACGGCTTGGAATAAATGATCATTCGGCCTTCGAATCCTCCCGCGCAAAGGTCGGGATTGTCGACGACGATCAAGTCGTCGGTCTTGGGATCGA